>SKQC01000221.1 GCA_007119175.1 Myxococcales bacterium
CGCGCCATTCGGATCGGTTTTATGGGCGTCGATATGGCGCCCTGCCACATGGTCGGTACACCCCGCCACCAAAAGCCTGGCACCATTTTCATCGAGAATCTCATGCTCGTTATTCAGCACTTCGATGCCGTGCTCTTGCAGCGCCTCGCACCACTTTAAGGCGTCCCAATAATACTCGTGATTTCCGGTGCAAAAATAAACGCCGCGACGCGCCCTGAGATCGACGATAGGCTGCACGTCCTCCCAGATATGATCGACGAGACCGTCGACCAGATCGCCGGTGATGACGATCATGTCGGCCGATAACTCATTGACCCTGTCGACGATCCTTTCCACGGTGGGTCGACGTATCGTCGGGCCCACGTGAAGATCAGAAATCTGGACGATGCAAAACCCCTCCAGCCCCTTCGGAAGGCCATCGATCGGAATAGTCACGTCCACGACGTCCGGTAGTCGCCGCGCTTGATAACCCCCCCAGCTCGAGGCCAGCGCCGTCGCCGATAAAACGCCTAAATTCAACCCGTTAGCAAGAAACCGGCGTCGCTCTTCGTCGACCTCTTCACCCACTCTGAGCGGAAAAGTTGCTCCTCGCACGACGAGCCAGGCGACATCCTTGATGACCATCAAAGCGAAGAGTAACGAGAAGGCTCCAATTCCCAGATAGGCGAGCCAATACCAGGCCGTTAAAAGCCACTGTGTCTCGACGCTGTGGCGCATCAAACGAAGTCCTACGCCAAGCATGAGGTGCAACGCAAAACAGGTATAGACGAGTGATTTTTTGATCGGCGACAGCCCCGCCCCGAATCGCCAGGCTACGTATAGATGGGCGCCACCCCAGGCGCCGACCAAAAATCCGAACCGGCTCCACAGAACGGCGACGACGCCGAAAAATAGCGCCGTCCACCCCATCATTTTAAATGCGTTTATAGGGTCGAAATCGAGGTGACGTGCGACATCGCTGGCGACGGGCCCATCACCCATCAGGGCACCTCGTCACCACCTACGCGAACCTTGTCGGCGTCCTCCTCGCCGCCTCGCGTAAGCGTCAACAAGGTGATCTCCGACGGAGCACCGACCCGCATTGGCGGGCCCCAATAGCCGGTCCCGCGGCTGACGTAGATCCAGGTATCATCTTGTCGGTTGAGCCCGGTGGCGAAGGGGTGAACCATGCCGACCACATAGATCCAGGGCCAGAACTGACCGCCGTGGGTATGACCGGATAACTGAAGATCGTAGCCCGCCTCGGCAGCTTCGTGGATGCTCGGCGGTTGGTGAGCCAATAAAATGCTGGCGTCGTAATCGGGCGCTCCGGCGAGCGCTCCCTTTGGATCGGAGGCGTGTTCTTCGACGTAATCGCCGGCCGTATAATCCGTGCATCCCGCCATCAACAGCCGTCCCGAGTCGTGTTCAATCAACTCGTGCTCGTTGTTGAGTACCCGCACCCCGTGCTCCTCGAGCACGCGGCACCAGTCGAGGGCGTCCCAATAATATTCGTGATTTCCAGTACAGAAATAGATTCCGTGGCGCGCCTGCAGATTCAACAGCGGTTTTACGTCCTCCCATAAGCTGTCTACGAGTCCGTCGATGAGATCGCCTGTGATGACCACCACGTCGGCGTCCAGCTCATTGACCCGTTCCACAATGCCCTCCACCGTCGAGCGCCCAATGGTGGGCCCGACGTGGATATCCGAGAGTTGGACGATTCGAAAGCCGTCGAGGCCATCTGAAAGATCTTCGAGGGGCACCGTCACGTCCACCACATCGGGCAGTCGCCGAGCCTGATAAAATCCCCACTTCGTGGCGATCCCGGTCGTCGACAATACCCCGGCATTTAAACCGATCGTCATAAACCGCCGGCGATCCTCATCGATCAACCGCTCGCCTTCGTCGGTGATCACCTTTTCGACACCCAGAAACGCCAGCCAGCCCATATCTTTGAGCAGCGTCACCACAAAGAGAAACGTAAAGGCTCCCATGCCGATATAGGCCACCCAATTCCAGACCGTCAAAAGCGGCTCTACCTCCGGAACCCGGCGCATCACCATGGCCACTGGGCCCAATATGGAGTGAATCCCGAAGCCTATGTACATTACGCGTCGAATTTTCTCCGACAGCCCCACACAGATGCTGCGCACCACGTAGTAATGGGCCCCCCACCAGATGAGGACCATGATCGAAAAAAAGATCATTATCGCCAGATTCATGCCTTCCTCGTACTTCGAATGTCGAACTCGGCTCAGGGACTATATCGTCAGATCGTCGCCCGGCTTCGCGAGATCGATATTCAGATCCCTGCGCCCCAGCGAGGTGCCCACCGCCGCGGCAGCGCGAACCATTAGCGAGTCAACAGGAACATAACGCGTCTTATTCGCCACCTTATGTAGCTCGATGCTGCACAATTTTCCATCCTTTAAGGCGACCATCTCCCCGAATCTCCCGGCAGCGACCAGGGAAGCGGCGTAGATGCCGAAATTGGTCGACAAAATGCGATCGAAGGCCGTCGGCGTCCCACCTCGCTGGACGTGGCCGAGCACAGTGGTGCGCACCTCGCTGTCGACGCGGGACTTCAATTGTTCGCTCAAATAATTTCCAATCCCGCCCAGTCGGATCGGATCGGGGCTGTCCTCAATGGTCTCTCGCACCACCTGCTCACCACCTCTGGGCTTGGCTCCTTCGCCGACGACGATAATCGTAAAGCGCTGGCGCTCCTCGCGGGCCCGGCATACCCGGGCAATCTCGTCGATCTCAAAGGGAAGCTCCGGAATCAAAATGACGTCGGCCGCCCCGGCCATTCCCGCATGCAATGCAATCCAGCCGGCGTATCGCCCCATGGTCTCCAGGATCATCACCCGCCCATGGCTCTCCCCGGTGGTCTGCAACCGATCGACGGCATCGGTGGCGATGGAGACCGCCGTATCAAATCCAAAGGTCCGATCCGTATGCATCAAGTCGTTGTCGATCGTCTTCGGCACGCCCACAAAACGCACACCCATTTTATGGAGTTGGTGGGCGATGGTCATCGTCCCGTCGCCACCTATGACTACCACGCCGTCCAATCCGAGCTCGTGATAATTGTCGACGACCTGCTGGGAGACATCGGCTCCGTCGGCCCCAAAATACTCGAAGGGATTGGCCTTATTATGAGTTCCCAGAATCGTTCCGCCAGCGGTCAGGATACCGCTGACGTCGCGGTAGGAGAGATCGCGGTACTTTTTTTCGATCATCCCCAAAAAGCCCTGCTCAAAGCCCAGCACCTCCGCATCACACTGAAGCATCAGACTTTTTGCCACCGCTCGAATGACGGCATTGAGGCCGGGACAATCGCCACCGCCGGTCAAAATTCCGATTTTCATCGCCTACCACTCCTATTTTGTAAAATACTTCACCATCAATTCCTCTTCACTTTCAGCTCGCTTGGAGCTTTTCTGACAGGCGGCGCAAAAAGTCACGCACCTCTTCTGGATTGGAGAGCCGAAGCCTGGCCGCCGAGGGGCGTTGCTCCTCGGCGACCAAAATTCCCAGGCCGACCTCCTGGATTGCCGAAAACGCATCCTCGTCGGTGCGATCATCGCCAATATAAATAGGCCGCCGTCTTTGTTCGGCGTCAAAACGGGTCCAGATGCTGCGCAGGGCAGTGCCCTTGTCGCGGTCGACGTCGGGCTGAACCTCTCGCACCATCTTACCGCGCTCCGCCCGTAGTCCGCCACTCTCTTCGACGATCTGGCGCACTGCCTTCTCGACCTCTTCCCGCATCTGCGGCCGCCGGCGAAAGTGAACGGCGACGCCAAAGCGTTTGCGCTCGATTTCGACCTCGGAAATCTCGGAAAACCGCCGTCGGAGCCATGCCTCGTGTCGGTCTACCTCCGGGATCAGCGCCTCCAATTGCGCCGACTTATCACGGCTTCCGTCGGGCTCCTGGATCTCCATACCGTGACTGCCCGAATAGTAGATCCCGGCGACGCCCAGTCGCTTGAACACATCATCGAGCCCCCGCCCGCTGATGACCCCGACGGGAATCCGTTCGCCGATGGACTCCACCAGATCGGCGATCCCATCGAGCGGCCGCGCATCACCCGGCCGGTCGACGATAGGAGCCAGGGTTCCGTCAAAATCGAGAAATAAGGCGATCTCGCCCATATCTTCTCGCCCGTCGATCCACTCCAGCGCAGACTGCATAATCCCTCCTCTTGCCAATGCATATTTGTCGCCACGAGATCGTCGCTACGAGCGACGCTCCACAGGTCACCCTCTTTATCATTCGCCACCTGAGCGCTCTTCTGCCCGGCGATGAAGCTCTTTTTCCGATAATTCTTCGTCGTCAAAGACCGCTATCTCACCCTCGGCACTCTCCAGCGCCTTTTGCCGACGTTCGGCCTGTCGTTCCTGCTGGTACGACTCCGGGGTCTCCACGATCAGCCGCGAACTGCGCCGCATTCCCACATAGGCGTAAAACCAGTCGAGGAGTACGAAGAGGCGATTTCGAAATCCCACCAAAAATAAGAGGTGAATAAAGAGCCACAACATCCAGGCCAGAAAACCGGAAAAGCGCTGCTTGCCGATCTCGGCGACGGCTCGCGCCCTGCCCAATGTGGCCATCTGCCCTTTGTCGCGATAGATAAATGGCCGGTATTCTTTGCCCTTTAGCCGCCGGCGAATATTTCTCGCCGTATGAATCCCCTGTTGAATCGCCACCGGTGCCAGACCGGGCAGCGCTTCTCCGTCCTCGCCCGCTGCGTGGGCCAGATCGCCGATCACGAAAACTCGATCGTCATCGGCAAGACTCAGATTCGGACCGACGACGACTCGTCCCGCGTTATCCAACTCCGCGTCCAGAGTCGCTCCCAGTGGTGAGGCCGCCACACCGGCCGCCCAGATGACCGTATGAGAGCGAATAAATCGATCGCCGACATGGACGCCCTCATCGGTGATATCCTTGACCATCGAATCGAGCACCACCTCCACGCCCATCGCCTCCAGGTCGCGTTTGGCCTGCTCCGAGGTCTCGTCGTGATATGCCGACAGCACCCGGGAATCGGCATCGACCAGGACCACACGGGCCTTCGAGGAGTCGATATTGCGAAAATCACGGACCATCACCTCGTGGGCGATCTCGCTAATCGCTCCCGCCATCTCCACCCCCGTCGGGCCGGCGCCGACGATGACAAAGGTCAAGAGCGCCTCGGCGAGATCGTCGTCATCGGTCCACTCCGCCTGCTCGAATGCCTCCAGAATCCGCCGCCGGCACTCCAGCCCGTCGCCCAATGTCTTTAACCCGGGGGCTAGCTTTCTCCACTCATCGTTGCCGAAATAATTGGTCTGCATTCCCGCAGCAAGGACCAGATAATCATAGTCAATCTCGCCGTGTTCAAAGAAAACCCGGCGCTCCTTCCGATCGATGTCGTGAACCTCGCCCTTGATGACTTTCGTATTGTCCTGACGGCGCAACACGGCGCGAATCGGCGAGGCGATATCGCCGGCCTGCAGCCCCGCCGTCGCCACCTGGTATAAAAGGGGCTGAAAGAGGTGGAAATTTTCGCGATCCACCAAACAGACCTCCACCTCGGCACGGCGCAGCTTTTTGGCGACGTGAAGACCGCCGAACCCACCGCCGACGATGACCACGCGCGGCATCCCCCTCGCCTCATCCTCGTCTTCCGCGCGCTCCATCACATCCCTCATCTACCTGTGCTGGTCTGGTGCAGACACTCTCCCAATTGATGCAGCCAACCTAACCCCCAGGCCGGTCAAGTAAAACCATCCCAGACTCCAGAGCATCTCTGCCCCCCTTTAGCGCCGTCCAGGGGACCGCGGCCAGCCTGGCCGCTTTTCGGGCTTTCAGCCCCAACCTTTCCGCCGGAGTAAGCGTTCAGTCCCCCGGGGTCCGCGGCCAGCCTGGCCGCATTTTGGGCTGTCAGCCCGGATTATTCATCACGCGTCGCAACGAGGTACAATCAGCTTGAGATATCCAATCACCTTGCCCCAAAAGCCCCTCGTGAATACAGGCTGCAAATTGACACCGTACTGGCTGGCTGGTACATTCTCGCGGGACCGATATGACCAAACGAGTTGTCAATATAGTAAAGGAATCTGATGCGCCGAATCGTGGTGGTGTTGCTGATCTGTTCGTTGAGTTTTGCTTTTGCGTTGGCGGGGTGCTCCGATGACGATAATGGCGAGAACGGTTCGCCGGTGATCGACGCCGGAGAGCTTGAAACCCCGGACGCCGACGACAACGACGAGCAAAACCCGGGCCAAATCGATCCCTGTGAGGCCTCGCCGGAGCCCACAGAGCACCTCGGCGAACCCTGTGCAGAAGACGAAGATTGCACCGATGGCCTTTGTCGGACCCTATCCGGTATGGGACATCCACAATTTGAGGGTTTCTGCCACCAGAAATGCTTTCCCCACGACTGCCCGGAGGCCTGCGACGGCTCCGGAATATGCAGCATGCTCGTCGATACTACGGAGGGTAACGCCAGAATTGACGATGAAACCGGCCTTGCCCTCGGAATATGCACCGAAGCGCCCGGTGGCGATCGCGAAGCATATGCCTCCTGTGGGATGGGCCACGGGACCTGTGAGGAAGGCCTTGATTGCATCGAATTCGGAGACGAAGCCGGCACCTGTCTTCCTCGTTGCAACGACGACGACGATGATTGTCCAGATCCGGTGGGGACTGACGAGCCCGTTCAATGTGCAATGGGGCGGGCGAACTCCAATGAATTCGAATGGTGCATTCAGCGTTGCCTCAGCGATGATGACTGCATCAATGAGAGCACATGTGCTCAAAACGGATATTGTGGGCACCTCGACTGACCCGGGTGAGGGTGGCTTGCAGAAAATGGGGGGCAACTCGGTATTTGCAGCGGGCTGATGTGGATACCTCGCTCGCTGTAGAGCGCATCGACAGCCGAGGATTCGGTCCTCTATGCGCCACAGGCTGCTAGCGCACTTGCTCGCAGGCCCATGAATCGCCCTCGTCGCAGGCCTGGTGGAGCAATTCGGTCCCCTCGTCACGGGTCCTGGGATCGGCACGCAGAAGACGCCCGCGGCGGCTGCATGCCTGGACCTGACCGAGGGCGCAGCTTTTGGCATATAATTCCTTTGCCTGCCCCTCGTCCTCGCTGACGCCCTGGCCGCGCTCGTAGATGACCCCCAGAAAAAGACATCCGCGCCCGTCGCCGCCATCGCAGCCCTTCTCCAACATCTGACGGGCTCTCATCGGGCTGAGCGGAATCCGCGGATCTTCGAGCAACGCCTCGCCGGCCCGCGCACAGGCCCTCGGTCTCTCCCCGCCATTGCAGGCTTTCGTCAAAACCTGCACGGCGTCGCGCACATCGGTGCCGCTCGTCGCCTGGTCCATCTTCTGAAACCCCAGGTTATGGCATCCTCGTCGATACCCCGACTCACAGGCCTGCCGATAGGCCTCGAGAGCCTCGTCGGGGTCCTCATCGACGCCCTCGCCGGTGGCAAATGCCAATGCGACGTTGAAACACCCCTTGCCGTATCCCCGCTGACAGGAGCGCTCAAAGAGATCCAGCGCCATCGCCCGGTCGGGCTCCACGCCCGAGCCTTCGTCATATAAAAATGCGAGACTATTGCAGGACGGCCCGAACCCCTGCTCACAGCCGATTCGCTGGTAGCGATATGCCTGCTCGGGATCGGCCTCGATGGTCTCGCCTCCCTCATACATCAGCCCCAGATTAAAGCATCCCCGTCCGTGACCCATCTCGCAGGCGTGGGCGAAATAGCCAGCGGCCTGCTCGCCGTCTATCGCCACGCCGGCTCCCTGGATATAGGCGACGCCCAGCGCATTGCAGCCGATCTGATTTCCCCCCTCGCATGCCTCCTCGTATAATTCGATGGCACTCGAAAAATTGCGTTGTACCCCGTCGCCGCGCTCCCTGAGCATCGCCAATAGTGCACACCCATAAAATTCGCCCTTCTTACAGCTTGTCTGATATAACTCGGCGGCCTTCCCGGAATTCTGAGGCCGCCCCTGTCCGTCTTCGATGATCGCGCCGAGCATCACACAACCGGCCGGCGACTCGTTCTCGCAGGCATCCTCGATATAATCGGCAATCTCCTCGTGATCGCCGCGCTCATCGACGTCGAGCCCAAAAGAATCCCTTAGATCTTCGCAGGCCTCGGCGCTGCCGCCCAGACAGCCGCGAAATAAATACGTCACGGCCAGATCGGAGCGCACGTCGACGGCGCGACCATGATGATATAGCCCACCGACGTGTCGACAGGAGCCCCCATCGGCCAGATCGCAGCCCCGCTTCCACACCAGGCGAGCCTTCGCCGGGCTCTCCTTGCCGCCCTGACCGTGATAGATCATCCACCCCAGCGCCGAGCATGCCGGTCCCATCCAGGCATCACAGCCCTGTTCATAGAGCTGGCGGGCCAATTCGAGATCGCGATCGCGAACCTCGCCGGTGACGTATATGGTGGCCAATAGATAACAGGCCTGTCCGTTTTCCTCAGCACAGGCTTCTTCCAATATCGGCACCGCCTCCTCGCGAGTCTCCGGCAGTGCCGTTCCATCCCACAGATAGGTCCCCAACTCGGCGCAATCAGCGCCGATCTCGCAGGGATCGCCAGCCTCCTCAGCCGGCGAGTCATCGTCGACGGCGTCCATCGTCGACAGCTCCTCGACCTCGGTCATTCCCGCACAGCCAGCCGCCCAGGTCAATAGCGCTACGACGGCGAGCCATCGCCCCCATTTAATTTGCTCAAAATCCGCTCTCACACTCGGAATCCTTATACTCTCATCCGTTCAGTTCTCACCTCTCCTATGGTACGTTCTCAACCAAATAACGAGCAAGTTGAAGGCAACTTGAGATTCCATCAAAGGTTGTGAAGTGGCGGGTCAAACCCTGAAGAGCGGGACTATTATCGGCGACAAATATCGCCTCGACCGCCCCATCGGTCGTGGTGGATTCGGCACGGTGTATCAGGCCGTTCACACTGCCATTGAACGCACTGTGGCCATCAAAATATTCGATCCCGCCGACCCCGCCCATGTCGATCCCACGAAAGCTAAAGAACGGGCCGATCGCTTTGTCAAAGAAGCCCGCCTGGTCAGTCAATTGGAACACCCGAATACGGTGACCATCCACGACTTCGGGCTCGAAGACGACGGGAAAGCCTATCTGGTCATGGAGTTCATCGAGGGCCTGACACTGGGCGAACTTCTCAACGAAGAGGCGCCTCTGGACCGCCAGCGCACCATCACCATTTTTCTACAGATTCTCGGAAGCTTAGAGGAGGCCCACCACCGCAGTATTTTGCATCGCGATCTAAAGCCGTCCAACATCATGCTGACCGAAAATTTTAAGGGCGAGGAGATCGTCAAAGTCCTGGATTTCGGAATCGCGCGAATGCTTCAACAAAAGCCGGCAGACACCGACGAAAGCGATGACCAGGAGACCAGTTTTTGTGGCACCCCACGCTATTGCGCGCCGGAGCAATTGCTGGAGGGAGAGCTGTCGCTTTCCACGGACGTCTACGGAGTCGGCTCGTTGATGTGGGCCTGTCTGGTGGGCCGACCCATGATGCCAAGTGGCGAGTTTTTTGATTTTCTGAGACACGCCACCCACCCGCGCCCCTGGACGATTCCCGACGAAGCCGATGTGGACGCCGATCTGAGCGCCATCATCGAAAAGGCAGTCCGTAAATCCCCGCCCGATCGCTACGATGACGCCTCGACGATGCTCGCCGCGCTGCGCCAATATTCCACCGTCACCGAAGGCGATCTTCCAGAGATTCGCCACACCCCATTCGACAATCAGCAGCGAATCGTCGATCCCAATATCGTCGACCCCGACGAGGCGGAGAACTATTTTCTCAACCCCGATAATGCCGACGACGGCTCCCCCGAAAATAGTCGCCGCCCGGCCCCCAAAAAAGTCGCCGATCGGAGCAAGAAAGAGCCGGCCCCGCTGGAACTCGACACCGACGCCGTGCCCGAGGTGAACCGAGAAGGTCGACGCAAACCACAACCAAGCCGACGCGATCACTCCCGATCCCACGTCAATTCCCGTTCAAACGGCGGCGATCCCTCGACGATCGTCGAGCTACTCCGCCGCCCCCAGACAATTATCGGCGCCGTCGCCTTTGTCGCCGCCGCCGTCATCGCTATTTTTCTCCTCGCCAACTCGGAGATCGATATCACTCCCGAAGCCGAGCGACAGGCGGCGTTGAGCGATGATTCCAGCGCACCTGTCGACGAAGAGATCTTAGCTCAACTCGCCGACGAATCGATCTACAGTGTCGACGGAATTCTGCTATCGCTGCGCACTCAGGGCTGGCGGGTCGACGACTCTCGCGACACCATTGCCATGAGCCGTTATCGCTACCGCCCGGCCACCGTGTATCGCGACGAACTCCAGATCGACATTGCCATCTATGAAACCCACGACTCTCAGACTCGACTCGAAGTCGAAAATCAGGTCGCCTATCCCGACGAATCGATCACCTTCGATCATATCGTGGTTCGGGTCAGTCCTCGCAATGCCGAGGCGGAAGTCGCCGCTCGCCAACTGACTGCCTTTCTGGCCAATTATCGCGACCTCGTCGCCCGGGAAGCTGCGGAGTGAACTTTTTTCTGGGCCTTGCACAAGCTATGGTGAAAGAAGTCTGTGAATAACTTCGTTTGCAGTACAGGACGAGGACCCGTAGTTCGCTCCACCCCCCGAGAGAAATCATGACCGACTCGCTGTGCATCCTTCTGATTCAGGCCCGCTCCGCCGACGACCCGATGGCAAAACACGAGCGTGAAGCCTTCGCCGACCGCTGCGAACTTCCGGTTGACCATTTTGACACGTTCAACGTCGCCGTCGACGATGTCGATGATTTCGCGATGAACGGATGCGACGCCATCATGATCGGCGGAAGCGGCGCATTCTCTCTGGTAAAGGGTGGCTTCGACTGGCACGGCGACTACCTGAATTTAATGCGCCACATCCTCAACGCCGGCATCCCCACCTTTGCCTCCTGCTTCGGATTTCAGGGAATCGTCCAGGCCATGGGCGGAAAGCTTAAGCGAGACGAATCACTGGCCCAGATCGGCACCTATAAAATCGAGTTGACCGAGGCCGCCTCAGACGACCCCCTCTTTGGCGATCTGCCCCGTCACTTCGATGCTCAACTCGGGCATAATGACAGCGCCGTCGAGCTCTGCGACGAGTTGATCCACCTGGCGAGCAACGAACAATGTGAATATCAGGCCATTCGCGTTCGCAATAAACCGATCGTCGCCACCCAATTTCACCCGGAATTGACCCGCTGCGACAATCTGGATCGCTTCAAAAACTACCTGCGCAACTACAAGCAGCCGGGCCAGAACTTTCAGGAAGCCATGGCCTACGCCGAAGAGATCCACCGGCCCAGCCCCCACTCCTGTGGCCTGCTGCACTCCTTTGTGCGCGATCTGCGCGAGCGAAAAGAGCGCCAGCTTCCCACCTCGGTCGCCGCTGAATAACCTATCTCCACCTTGTCTCAACGGCGGCCAGACGCTATATCTTGCTGCACCATTGAATGCGATTTTTCATCTCTGTATATGCGGATGGATATGGCCCGCCGATTCGCCATAACTTCCCGTCGCGTCGTCGTCGCCGGACGACTTCGACCGGCCGCCATCGTCGTCGAAGACGACCTCATCAATGCCATTGTCGATCCCGAAGAAGTACCGGACAAAATACGGGTCGACGACTACGGCGACGCCGTGATTATGGCCGGATTGGTCGATCCTCACGTACATATCAACGAGCCGGGGCGAAGCGACTGGGAGGGCTTTGAAACGGCCACCCGGGCGGCCGCCGCCGGCGGCATCACGACCGTCGTCGACATGCCGCTCAACAGCTCCCCGGTGACCACCGATATTGAAGCCCTCGACGAAAAACGCCGGGCAGCCCGGGGAAAACTCTCCGTGGACACCGGCTTTTACGCCGGCCTCGTCCCCGGCAGCGAGTCCAATATCGCAGAGCTCGTCGATGCCGGTGTGCTCGGCGCCAAAGCCTTTTTATGCCACTCCGGGATCGACGAATTTCCCAACGCCACGGAACGCGAACTACGCACGGCGATGCCCATCCTTGCCGAGCGCAACAAACCGCTTTTAGTCCACGCCGAATTGGTCGACGACGTCGATGCCGCCGACGATGCCGCCCCCTCCAGCTACCAGGCATATCTGAAGAGTCGCCCCGACCGCTGGGAGCTCAACGCCATCGAGCTTCTCATCGATCTCTGTCGCCAGACCGGCTGCCCGGTCCATATCGTCCATCTCGCCACTGCCGAGGCCGTCCCCATGCTTCGCGCCGCCCGAGAGGAGGGGCTTCCCATCACCGTCGAGACCGCCCCGCATTATCTATATTTTGCGGCCGAAGAAATCCCCGACGGCCAACCGCTTTTTAAATGCGCCCCGCCGATCCGAAGCACCGACAACCGCAAGCGCCTCCACCGGGCGCTCAACGAGGGCGTCATCGACCTCGTGGCCACCGATCACTCGCCGAGCCCACCGGAGCTAAAGGAACTCGATACGGGAGATCTGCAGAGCGCCTGGGGCGGTATTTCATCACTCCAACTGCTGCTCCCAGCCCTCTGGACGGCGACCAAAGATCGGGGAGCGACCCCGGCCGATATCGCCCGGTGGACCAGCGCTGCTCCCGCCAAACTACTCGGCATCGACGATCGCATCGGCACCATCACACCGGGTCACCGGGCCAACCTTGCAGTCTGGAGTCCAGAGGCCGAATTTAGCGTCGACGCCACAGAACTCCACCACCGTCACAAGATCACCCCTTATCACCGAGAAAACCTCCACGGCCGCGTGGAGGCGACCTACCTGGGCGGCCACAAAATCTTTGACGGCACTGCCGTCGCCACAGACTGCCGAGGCACTGCTATCTGATGACCTTTTTTGCCCTTTGCGAGCTTCGCCATTCACACCTTTTTTATTTTCATCTGGACGACCTAAAATGACCAAACCGAATACCCAGAGCGCCGCATTTACCGGATTCGTCGATCTCGCTGCCGAAGAGCTCGGCGGCCGCGCCCTAGAGGTGAGCGACGATTTTTTCGCCCCCAAGGAAAACCTCTTAAAACCGGGCCGCGGTGTCTTTATCGCCGACAAATACACGGATCGCGGAAAGTGGATGGACGGCTGGGAGTCACGCCGAAAGAGAACTCCCGGTCACGACTGGTGTATCATCAAACTCGGCCTGCCCGGTGTCATCCAGGGCGTCGATATCGACACCAACCACTTTCTGGGAAACCACCCGCCCTACGCCTCTATCGACGCCTGTAATCTCGATGATGGCGAGGATATCGGCGATGCCGAATGGACCGAGGTATTGCCGCGCTCTCCGCTGGCGCCGGGATCACAGAATCTCTTCGGCGTCGGCAGCAGCGAAAGCTGGACTCATCTTCGCCTCAATATCTACCCCGACGGCGGTGTCGCCCGCTTTCGCGCCTACGGCGACGTCACCCCCAGACTGCCGGCCGACGCCGACGAGCGCATCGATCTGGTGGCCCTTAAAAACGGCGGACGGGCCGTCGCCTGCAGCGATATGTTCTTTAGCCCCATGACCAATTTGATCATGCCCGGAAGGGCCAAAAACATGGGTGGCGGATGGGAAAGCCGTCGCCGCCGCGGACCGGGCCACGACTGGGTGATCCTGGAGATGGCACGCACCGGCAGCGTCGAAGAAATCGAGGTCGACACCAACCATTTTAAAGGCAACTACCCCGATCGCTGCTCCATCGACGGCTGCTACGCCCCGGGAGAGGCGATCGACAATTTAAAATGGGCCGATTTTGACTGGGTGCCGATTCTGGACGAACAAAAATTGCAGGCCCATCACCGTCACTACTTCGACGACGAACTGCGCGACGAGGGCCCGTTTACCCATATCCGACTCAATATTTTTCCCGACGGCGGCGTAAGTCGCCTGCGAGTGCAGGGGAGGTTTGAGCAATGAATTTAGACCAGCTCAACAAATTACCCACGGATGAGGCCGTCGACGCATTGAGTCGCTGCTGTGCCGCCACCCGCTGGGCCAACGAGGTCGCCGAACACAGGCCCTATGCCAGCAATGCCGAGCTCTTCGAGGCCGCCGACGACATCTGGTGGAAGCTCGATGGCGACGACTGGCTTGAGGCATTCGACGGCCATCCCAAGATCGGCGACATCGATAGTCTGCGCAAAAAGTACGCCTCCTCTCGCTCGTGGTCGGAAGGCGAGCAGAGCGGTGTGGAGGCCGCCTCCGACGACGTCCTTCACAGACTCGCCGAGGCCAATGACGAATACGAAGAAAAATTCGGCTATATCTTTATCGTCTGCGCCACTGGAAAAAGCGCCGCCGAGATGCTCGACATCCTCGAAGAACGCCTTCCGAACTCGCCCGATGATGAATTGCCCATCGCCGCCGCAGAACAGGCGAAAATCACCCGCATCCGCCTTGAAAAATTACTCGATTAATCGATCTTAGCATCACAAGGACCCCAGAATGAGTAGCCCAATCACCACCCACGTACTCGACACGGCCAACGGCCATCCCGCACAGGGAATCACCGTCATTTTGGAGCGGCGAAGCGACGATGACCAATGGACGGAGCTGGCCCGGGGCGTCACCGACGACGACGGCCGTATCGGCGACTGGCTTCCCGGCGGCGAAGCGGCCAAAACCGGCGTCTACCGCGCCACCTTTGAGGTCGGATCGTATTTCGATTCCGACGACGCCCCCTTTTACTCGACGATCCCCATTGTATTTCACCTCAATGACCCACAGGCCCACTACCACGTGCCCCTATTGCTCAGCCCGTATGGCTATACCACCTACCGAGGGAGTTGAAGATGACCCAGATGACCCATGATAGTTACGGAAAATCGGACGTCCGCATCATGAAAGTGATCCGCGGACCGGAGCGCCACGACATCGTTGAATACCGCGTCGACATCCGACTCGAAGGCGACCTCTCAGAGGGCTATACCGAGGGCGACAACACCAGCGTGTTGCCCACGGACACCATGAAAAATACGGTGTACGCCATGGCCCGAAAGCACTCCTTTGACAGCCCGGAGCAATTCGCCCTGATCCTCGCCGAGCATTTCGTGGGAAGCCAGCCGGCCATCGAACTTGCCGAAATCGCCGTCGCCAGCCGGCCCTGGCAGCCCATGCGGGTCGGCACAGTGACCCACCCCCACGCCTTTACCCAGTCCAGCGGCGAGCGCCGCACGGCCTTCGTCGAACACAGTGACGAGGCGACCAACGTAAAGGCCGGAATCCGCGATCTGATCATCTTAAAATCGGCGGACTCCGGCTTCAGCGACTTTGTACGCGATGAGTACACCACCCTTGAGGAGACCGACGATCGGGTCCTGGCCAGCAGTCTGGAGGCCACCTGGAGCTATACCTCTCGCGATGTGGACTTCAACCTGATCCACCCCGGCGTTCGAAAGGCGTTGTTGAAGGTCTTCTCCAACCACGACAGCCTCTCCGTGCAGCACACTTTATACGCCATGGGCGAAAAAGTGCTTCAGGACTTTGGCGAGGTGGCCGATATTCACATCGTCATGCCCAACAAACACAACCTACCCGTCGATCTGGAGCCCTTTGATATGGACAACCCCCACCAGATCTTGATGCCCATCGACGAGCCCTCCGGGCATATCGAGGCGACGTTGCGGCGCGGTTGATAACTAGTTCCCGGACGGGAACTAACTAATGGCCGGCAGATGCGGTTGTGGCGGCGGAATGCCCCGGCCGCATCACCGGTTAAAACATAGGAAAACCGGTCCCCATCAAAGCTCGGCGACAATTGACAGCCCGCCTGTCGGTGTCTACCTTGCGCACGACCTGACCGACTTTCCTCCCCTTACGCACTCGGGATACCGGCGCCATCTGGACGCCCAGAGCTCCGACGGCCCGTTCTCGACGATCGGGCCACCGGCCCGCAGCGCATAATTTTACGAGTCCGCTCAGCCGTTTTGAACCACGAGGATTCGACCCATGGCAATGTTTGACGTAGTTGCGAAAGGATTTCGCGACGTTCGCAGGCGCTTCGAAGGCAAGCGCGAGATCACCGAAGATAATATCGAGGATGCGCTCAAAGATATCCGCATGAGCATGCTCGAGGCCGATGTGAACTTTCGCATCGCCAAGCAATTCATCAAGCGGGTCAAGGAAAAAGCCCTAGGCGAGGTCGTTAAGGTCAAAGCCAAGGGCGATTCCGAGGGCAAAGTCGAGGTCTCGCCCGGCGATCACTTCATCCGGATCTGCCACGACGAGCTCGAAGCTCTGATGGGCCCGGTGGACAGCTCCATCGTCTTCGCCAACCCCCACGCCGGCCCCACCAAGATCATGATGGTCGGCCTGCAGGGCTCCGGTAAGACGACCACCACCGCCAAGCTCGCCCGCCTGCTGATGGAGCGCCACGACAAATCCCCTCTGCTCGTCGGGGCCGACGTCTATCGTCCGGCGGCCATCGAGCAGCTCCGCGTCCTGGGCAGACAGCTCGACGTGCCGGTCCATGCCGTCGAGGGCGGCGATCCCGTCAAGGTCTGCAACGAGGCCATGGAACTCGCCGAGAAGAAAGACCGCGACGTGGTCATCTTCGATACGGCCGGCCGCCTCGCCGTCGATGACGTCCTCATGGAAGAGCTCGAGGATATCATCGACACCACGGAGCCAGAGAACGTCTTTCTGGTCGCCGACGCCATGATCGGACAGGACGCCGTCAACACGGCCAAAGAATTCAATAGCCGCCTGACTCTGGACGGCTTTATTATGACCAAGCTCGACGGCGACGCCCGTGGCGGCGCGGCGCTATCGATCAAAGAAGTCACCGGAAAGCCCATCAAATTCATCGGTGTCGGCGAAAAGCTCGACGACCTCGAAGAATTTCGGCCCGAGGGCCTGGCGAACCGAATCCTCGGATTCGGCGACGTCATGGGCCTGATGAATAAATTTGAGCGATCCCTGTCGGAGGAGGAAGCCGAAAAAGCCGAAAAAGATGCCATGCGCATGCTCAGCGGCGAATTCGACTTCAACGACTTCTACAATCAGCTCGAGCAGATCTCGAAGCTCGGCTCCATGAGCGAGCTCATGGAGATGATGCCCTTTTTCGGTGGCGGAATGCCGCAGGACGCCAATATCGACGATAGTGAGCTCGGCCGCGTGCGGGCCATTATCCAGTCCATGACCCAAAAAGAGCGCCGCGATCCCGACGTGCTGACCCGTCAGCCCAATCGGGTTCGCCGGATCGCCGACGGCTCGGGCACAGAAAAAGAAAAGGTCGAACAGGTCATCCAGCAATTCAATATGATGCGCGGCATGATGCAGCAATTCAGCAATATGGGCGGCGGCGGCGGCGGTCTCCTCGACAAGATCCCGGGGGTCGGCAAGCTCAAACAGATGAAAGATATGAAGAATATGGACATGAACGCCCTGCTCGGCGACCTGATGGGCGGCGAGGGCGGCGGGCCCGGTGGTGGAATGCCGGGCATGGGCGGCGGGCCGAATCTGCCTCCCGGCTACACTCCTCCCGGCGGTCGACGCCAGAAACCGGGCGGAAAATCAAAGTCGATGTCCCGGCGAAAGCGCAAGCGAAAGCGCCGCAAGGTCAAAAAGGGCCGCCGCCGGCGTCGACGCCGCAAGAAAAACGACGACAAAAACAAAAACGACTGACTCGAGAGCCCCGTGAGCGTCTCCCAGCGGACCTGCAGCCACCACGAGGGCGCCCCGGCCATCGCCGTATGCATTCGGTGCCGCGGTGATATCTGCGCCGAATGCCACCGCGTCGACCTTCGCGGCATGGCCATCTGCCAGCCCTGCGCCCGGCAACTCTCACCGCCGAATATCCCCTTCGAGTCGCAGTCTCTCGGTCCCACACCGGGCGGATTCGCACAGACTGTCATCGCCGTCTTGAGCGCCCCCCGCTCCTTTTTTGGCCGTTATTCTCAACCCAAACACTGGGGGCTGGCCGCAACCTTCGGGATGACCTGCATCGCCATCGGTACTCTGCTCAACACGCTGTGGCAGAAAGCATTCGCCGACGACTACACAGATCGCCTCCAGCATATTCACGACGAATTCGGCGTCGCCTCCCATATCGCCGAGTTCACCTTATTCGCCACAATTCCCCTGACGGCGGTCATTCTTTATTTCCTGCACACCGCCCTGCTCTACGTGGCCCTGCGTGCCTTCGCCGTCAAAGAGGCGAGCTGGCCCCTTCTGGCCCGTATCACGGGCTACTCCCTGGCCGCTTACCTGCTTTTGATCTTCCCGCCTATCGGCCAATTTAGCCTCGGCCATTTCCTGATGATATTGTGGTTATTCAACCTCGAAGTCAGCGCCGTGCGCCACTTCTTTGGACTCGGCTTCTGGAAGTCCATGGGCGTGGTACTGCTGCCCTTTATGGTCTTCATCTTCGCCGTGGGCTAGAAATACAACAAGCCCGCCCGTCGCCGGGCAGGCTCGTCGCATCAAAGCCAGAAATGCTGGGTTTAGCGCTTCGAGAACTGGAAGCTGGCGCGAGCACCGCGGCGCCCGTACTTCTTCCGTTCTTTGACGCGGGCATCTCGCGTGAGATGGCCGGCGTCTTTTAGGATCTGGCGAAGATCGGGATGCGCCATCTCCAGGGCCCGGGCGATGCCGAGCTTGATGGCGTCGGCCTGACCGCTTTTACCACCGCCACGGGTGGTGCAGTAGATATCGTATTCGCCGGCCTTCTCCGTGGCCACCAGGGGCTGACGAAGAATCATCATCAACGTATCGCGGCCAAAATACTCATTGGCCGGCTCGTTGTTGACTCGGATGGTGCCGTTTCCGGGCCGCAAGAAGATGCGGGCGCTCGCTTCTTTTCGTCGCCCGATCGCGTGAAATTGTTCCGGTTCTGCCATGAAAAACACTCTCTTTTTTCGTCGGTCTTGGGTTCTCGAATATTAGCCCGGATTATAATTCCATCGGTTCCGGCTTTTGAGCCTGATGCGGATGTTCGTCACCGGCATACACCTTGAGCTTGTCGAGCATCGACCGGCCCAATTTGGAGCCCGGCAGCATTCCCTGCACCGCGTAGGTGATGACCTTCTCCGGCGCTCGATCGAGCAATTCTTCGGCCCGAATCGACGCCAGCCCACCGGGATAGCCGGAGTGGCGGTTGTAGAGTTTGTCGCGCATCTTATTGCCCGAAAATTCAACCTTGTCGGCGTTGATGCAAACCACAAAATCGCCGCAGTCAACATGCGGGGTATAAATGGGCTTGTGCTTGCCCCGCAATACGGTGGCGATCTTGGTGGCCGCCCGGCCCACGGTCTGCCCTTTCAGGTCGACGACATGCCAGGCTCTCTGAACATCCGATTCTTTGGCGCTATACGTTTTCATCTCGCTTCCATCCATATCATCCGGCGCAGCGCCGGAAACGGGTTGTTTCTGTGTATGTCTTGCTACCGAAGACGGGTGCGACAGAGATCGTCACCGCGTCCGAGGGGCCCTTCCAAAGGGGGCTTGATATAGCGCCCACCCCTATCGGTGTCAAACCGATTCTCGTTCATATCGCTCGATCACAACTCGCTGAGGTGCTGGTTGGCGTCGCTGGCCCGCGGGTGATTGGGATGAGCATTGACCAGATCGCGCCAGACTGCCTGCGCCCGATCGTGCTCCTCGAGCTCCAGATGGGCCTGGCCGAGCAAAAATAGTGCTTCGGCATCAAAGCCCAGTCCACTGAAATGATTCAACATATAGCGCAGCCGGTTGACCGTGGCCCGCGGATTGTCGCGATCAAAATAATATTTGGCGATCTCGTATTCATGAGTGGCCATACGTGTCATCGCATCTCGCCACAACTCCCGGGCCTCGTCGCCGAATTCCGATTCCGGATAGCGATTCATAAAAATCTCGAGCTCTCGTGCGGCGTCGCGCGTCGAACTCAGATCCCGTTCATGTGGCGAGGGCAGCAAAAAGAAGCCCGACGGCATTTGCTCGTAAAACGACAGCGCCACCCGCCAGTTGGCATATTCCACCGACTCGTGGCGCGGATATAGATCGACGAAGCCGCGGTATTGCTGCACGGCGCTGGCATATTGTCCCTGGGCAAAATAGGCATCGGCGATCCCGAGATTGGCCTTCGCCGCCCAGCGACTGTAGGGATATTCATTGCGCACTGTATTGAATCGATCCGTAGCACGGATATAACTGCCGCTGTCCAACGCCTCGGCGCCCTGCTCGTATAAAAACTCCGCCTGATCGGCGTAATCCATATCGGCCGGTGGCTGAGCGGTACGACAGCCCCACAGACCGGTGATCAATACACCGACGCCCAGCGCGGCGACCAGGATCCATTGACGTTTAAGCGCGTTACTCATATTCGCTCCTTTCGAGGTGCGGCGAATCTCGGCGAACATAGACGCCTGCGACCGGTTCGTAAATCCCTCTCCAATGCCGAGGTGATCGGAGAGCGGCGGTAGCTGTAGAAAATTTGGCCCGCGATCTGCATACCTATACACTGAGTTGGCAGGTGGTCACCACAAATGGCGAACGAATCACCCACAATTGGTCAAACGATACTCCGAGTCTCATTCTTCCACTCGCATCTACGACAGCACGAACCCCTTGATGAGAATTCCCTATAAAATATTCGTCATCCCCTCGCTGGCCCTGATCTGCGCTCTCGTCCTGGTCACCGGCTGTGCCCAGGACGACGCAGCCGGGTTTGACTGTGGCTATGACAGCGATTGCGGTGGAGATGATTATTGTATCGACGATCGTTGCACTGCCGCGTGCACCCGCGACGACGAGTGCACAGACGGAACCTATTGTGAGGTCTATCAACGCCAGGGAGAGGTGGACCCGATTCAGGCCTGTCTGGATTCCACGGCCGCCGAAAACGGCGGTGTCCAATGTGAAAATGACCCGGAATGCCAGGATATCCTGGACGACGAAGATGCCCGCTGCGGCATCCACGGACGCTGTGTTCTCACACCGCCGGGAAATGGCAACCAATCCCAGAACAGCAATGGTGCCACCGATGCCGGTCCGCAGCAAAATCAGAACGAAGAACCGTGGTCCGACGTCGGTACGACGGAGCCGGAAACACACCATCTGGTCGTGATCGAGCAACTCACCGCCGAAGGCGAACCGGCCACCGCCGACGAAAGCGACGAAAGCGACGAAAACGATGGAAACGATGGAGACGACGAGAATAACGACGAGCCAGGCGATGATGAGCTGGTCGCGTCGCCGGTGTATTTGAGCGCCGTCGTCGTCCGCGATCACGAGGAAGAAATGATCGGCTTCGGCCAACTCTTGTCGGTGGAGACCGCGAATGAAGACAATTTATCGGAGGAGTTGATGGAGGCCCCGGTCTCCTTCGACGAATACGGCAAATGCGTCGAGGAGCCCGCCGACAGCCCCTATACCTCGTTGGGCGGCCCCGGCGGCCGGGCCTACGTGGAAATGGTCGATCGCTACGATGTGCGCATGGAGCTTGCCGAAGATTGGCGACTTCAGGTCGTTGCCGGCGGAGCGGAGTGCCGCATCGGCCCCCTCGCCGAGTCCGAATTCGATCTCACCATCGATGAATATCACGCCCAGTACCGCGTCTTAATCTGCGCACGTGAGGGAGACGACCCTCTGCCGGCCCCCGAAGAGTGTGAGCTCAAATTCGGCGGCCCGCTCTCGAATTTCTCCGATCTGGAGATGACTTTTGAGCCGTAATTGGCTATATCGGCAATGGATCCACACTTGACACCAGAGGGAGAATCGGACACCAACCACATCTATGCGTGTTGGCAAGAAGGTTGCAACATCACATTTAAGCAAACCCTGGGCGAGCGTTTTTTGCGTCAGCCCGGTCTTAACCCAAACCCCCCATCAGGGACGAGGAATCTTATGAAGTCTACCTGGAAAATCATCGGAACCCTTTTCGTCTGTTTGACCTTCGTATTTGGCATCACCGCCTGCGACGAAGACGAAAACGGCGAAAATAACGGACACGAATGCGAAGTCGATGAAAATTGCGAAGCCGACGAAGTCTGTGTCTCACAGCAATGTGAATTGACCTGCGACGACGACGACCAATGCGCGGCCGGCGAGGCCTGCGAGACGCGGCCCGACGGCGGCGATGAAATGATCTGCGTCGACTCTGACGAGACCGCCGAATGCGACGACGATTCCGAATGTGTCCAGGGCAAAGAGACCTGCGAAGAAGATGACAGCGTCGACGCCTTCGGCACCTGCGAAGAAATTCAGCCCGGCGAGGAATGTGAAGATCACGATGAATGCCTCCACGACAATCATTACTGCGACGATAACGAAGGCGTCTGCGCCGACCTCGACCAGCTCACCTACGGCACGGTCCTGATTGAAGACGTCACCGATCAATTCGGCGACGCCGACCGATGCGGCGATCAAACCTACGGCTATGCCACTTCCGGTGTGAAAGTCTTCGATATCGTCCTCTACGATCCCTTCGACGATGTGGTCGTCGAATACGCCGAAGCCATCGACTTCGTCCCCGGCAGCCACGACGAACAAGGTGTGGCCGACTTCGGCGACGCCTTCAGCATCTTCGACGGACAAGCGCCGGACTTCGAGCATCAATGCCCGAATCCGGAGACCTTTGAGCGCCTTGATAACCAAAACGAGGTCCGGTCGACCTTCCATGAAGACGCCGTACTCGCCCTCGGTTGTGGCGGTCAGTTATTCGTGCGCTTCCTCGATGGCAGCGGTAATACCCGCATCCTCGACGAAAACTACGACGTTGACGTCTACGTCTACGGTCAAACCTGCAGCGACGAGATGTTCGCTGAGCATTCCGATGATACCAACGTCGCTGACGACCCGCAGTCGACCGACGATCCCTACGACGTCTACCTGTGCAACTACGCCGGCTCCGGACCGGTCCCCGACGTCGATGCAGACTGTGACGTCCGCCTCAACGACGACCCGGTCAATGGGCACGGATTCTTGCCGATTCAGCTTCCATTCTGAGTCCCTTAAGGTGAGGTCGGCGCTTTTCGGCGACGGCCTCGCCTAAACTAAGAAAGGCCGCCATCTTTGCGATGGCGGCCTTTTTTCGTTTTCGTTGCTGGATGGAGAGTACTTTACTCGTCGCTGATCAGGTGGCGAAAACGGGCCACCAGCGCGTCACCGCTTCCCTGAAGCGTTTCCCCCAGGTCGCGAAGAGATCCTCTAAATCTCACCGGGTGAAGCAGACCGGCATTTTTTTCGCCCAACAGACCCTGAGCCATCAATTGCCGGCACGTATGACGCCGGACTTTGCCGGTCGGCGTCTTGGGGACGCTGCGCGCCGGCAAATCGACGAGTCGCGCCGGCCGAAGATCGAGGTGCGTCTCGAGCAATTCGCCGATCACCTCACTCAACTCCTCGGCATCGGCGCCGGCCTGAACCTCAAAGGCCACCACGACGCCGCCCTCTTCTTCACGCGCCCCCTCGGCATTGGGTTCGCAAAATACGGCACTGCTTCCGGATCGGACGCCATCGACGGCGTCGACGAATAACTCCACCTCTTCCGGAAAAATCGTGCGCCCTGAAGTCAGAACAATCCGATCTGAGGCCCGGGAGACGAAAAATAGATCGCCGTCGGCCAGATAGCCCAGATCGCCGGTCATCAGCCAGTCTCCGTCGAGATACGACGGTCTCAAGCTTTCTTCGTCGCCCACGGTGGCCTCCACGTAACCCGCCATCAGGCTGGGACCGCGGATGGCGATCTCGCCCAGGCAGCGTTCTTGTAGAGCCTCGCCGTCGTCATCGACGATGCGCACCTCGATTCCGTCGAGCGGCCGTCCCACGCTGACCACATGCATCCGTTCACTTGGCGTCGGCGCCCCCTCGGGCGGCAATTCGGTCGCTTTTTTCTCCCACTCCAGCGCTCGCCGGTTGATCCCGTCAATGCGGATCGGACGGCGCGCCGGGTGAAACGTCACCCCCAGGGTTGCCTCGCTCAATCCATAGACCGGCATGATGACGTGATCGCCGAGTCCATAAGCATGAAACCGCCGGGCAAACGCCTGAATATGCTGCGCCCGCACCGGCTCCGAGCCATTCATGGCAATGCGCCAACTCGACAGATCCAGGCCCTCAAGCCGCGATGCATTGCAGCGGCGAACGCAATAATTGAACGCTGAATTCGGCGCCAATGACAGCGTCGCCCGATGCTCGGCAATCGCCCAAAACCAATCCTCCGGTTGGGCCAGAAAGGAGTCCGGTTGCATCAACACCGGTCGAATCCCCCAGTGCAGCGCAAAACAGACCACGCCGACGAGTCCCATTATATTGTCCAGCGGAAGCCAGGAGACGAGCACGTCGTCGCCGTCCACCTCGATTCGCCGTCCGATGGCCTCCACGCTGGTATAGATTCCCCGATGCGTCAGCTCTACCCCACGGGGCGCTCCCGTGGTCCCCGATGTCGATTGCACATACGCCACATCATCATCGGCGGCCCGATAAATATCGGCCTCTACCCGCGCCGAGATGCCGTCGACCAGGTGAGGCACATCGGTGACCACCTCCAGGGGATGAGGCGGCCACAGCCCGCTCCATCCGGTCTCCGATCGGTCTTCGAGCTCTCCACAGACCAGCACCCGCGCCCCGTAGCGCGTCGCAAGGCGACGCCACCGCGCGCGCCTCGTCCACCCCTTGAAGGGATCGATCTCGTCGGGCCATCCCAATGGAATCGGCACCGCCCCCAGAGCCTGTAATCCGAAAAATGTGCTCAAAAACTCAAAGCCCGTCGGCTGAGCGACGAGCACCCGCTCCCCGGGCTCCACCCCGCGCGCGGCCAGCCCGCAGGCGATCCGATGAGCCGACGACAACAACTGTGACAGAGTTCGAAACTCCTGCGCGCCCCGCCTGTCACGGACATAAAAGCCGCGGCCCGGAGCCTGCTCCGCACGCCGCCTCAACAGCTCGAAAAGAGTCGGCCAACGTCGATTTTCGATTCCCGTCACAGGGGTTTGCGACATATGCTCCGTCCCGGTGGCAGACTCTCAGCTCGTGGTTCGGCACCGACTCTTGTTGCAGTCCTCGGTGTCCGGCCACTCGACTATTCTCGCGATAAGCGTTCAGCCCCCGGGGCCCGCGGCCAGCCTGCCCGCCTTTTGGGGCTGCTATCCCGAACCTCAGGGTCGTATTGGCGCATGACTTCGTCACCGAACTGAACGCATACCTTTCGCTTTGTTTTTAGCACGGCCTCTTCGCCAGTGTCGATCCCACCCTCCGCGCCTTCCGTCACCGCCGATGCACACACGGCACGGACCATTCGGAACAAATCTGTGGCCGGAATCTGTTTGCGACATGGGTATAATGTACGTAGATTACTCCAATGAGGTTATCGAGCGCGGTCACCGGCAAAACCCGCTTTCCTTCGATCCACCAAAGGATAAACCATGTCGACCATACTTTTTTTCGTACTGAGCTTCTTCATTCAAGTGGTGGCATTAAAGCTCTCCCTGAGTCTTCTGGGGCAAGCCAGCGCCAATAATAAGATGGCTACCGCCGTCGGCGTCGTCGCCGTATTGAATATCGCCCTGATGGTCACCACCTTCGTCCCCGTCGTCGGCTGGCTGCTAAAACCGCTGGTGTGGCTGCTGATCATCATGGCCGTCTACAAGATCGGCTTTTTCAAAAGCATCGCCGCCTCGGTCATCCAACTGGTCATTCAGGCCCTTCTAAAATGGCTGCTGGCCATCATCGGTCTCAGCTCGGCAGTCAGCTTGTTCTAGCCCGCACGTGCACCAACTAAAAAAGCCCGCCCGTGGAGTCTGGTCCACGGGCGGGCTTTTTTGTGTCTTCCATCGCTTCAGCCCAGCTTTTCCTGAGCCATGATGACGTTGTGTACAAATTGGGCCAATTGCCGGCCGATATAGGCCATGGCACTGATCTCCTGACCGGAGAAGGTGGTGCCGCCCTGTCGATTCATCACCTCGATGGCGCCGTATACACGGCCCTCGTGCTGAATCGGCGAGCAGGCCAGACTCTGGGTTTCGTAGCCCAGCTTCTTGGAGATCTCTTTATAAAATCGCGGATCTTCATCGGCGTC
>SKQC01000066.1 GCA_007119175.1 Myxococcales bacterium
CCGTATCGCGGGATAGCTCCCAGGCTTTCTGCACAATCCACGACATCGACCGGTCCTGTCGAATCGACTCTGCGCGGATCTCATCGAGGTATCTTTTAGGGAAGTATAAACTCTGCTTTCTTTTATCACTCATGGGACTTCTGCTCGGCATCGGGATTGATGTGGTTAGATGAGCGCCTGTGTAGGCAATAAACACACAATAGCGCTCATCGCCCGATTCGACCAGCGGAACGCATCTTCCCGGTCCGGTCAATTCGGTGCCGAATTGCTGGGTTCGGTGGGCGTCGGCGACTCCGAGGGCGCCGGTGAGTCCGTCGCTTCTGGCGGCTCTCCGGCGATTTGAACGGTGGGACCGATGGCGCGGTCATCGCCTGTGGCCTCGCCGTCGTTGCTCACAGGGGAGCGCTCCTCGCCGCGAAAGAGCCCGACATAAAACAGGGCGTTTCCGGCGGGATAGTCGTCGCGCAGCGTAAATCGCTGAATATCGGCGATGATATGACCTTCTTCCCAGTGATATGTGCGAAAGATATCGCTCATCTGTTCGCCCAGTGGGTAGTGGTCGAGGTTCTGACGAAATCGCGCCTCCTCGGAGTCGAAGTGAACGAAAATCTGCCAGTCGTCGTCGACATCGGCCAGGGCCTGCCAATACCAGGTGATCTCAACGACTTCACCGGGCTCGAAATCACCGTCGATATCGGCGCCGATCAATTCTATTTCGTCGCCAAATTCAACGCCGATCTCAAATTCTGGATCCGGTCGCTCATCGAGGAGGAAATTTTGAATTTCCGTCCACTGATTCTGGGTCAACTCGATCTTCGATTGCTCCACGCGTTGGCATGCGAAGACCAGAGACAAGGCGAGTAACGAGACGACGACGGTGGCGACGCGATGATTGAGTGTGCCCATTGTTGAGTACCTCGGTGGCAACGGAGGAGGAATTGGCCTCGTATAATAAACCATGATCTGGGCTGTTGAATGCCCGCGGGTTTATATTCGTTGGCAACCTAACGCAAGGGGCATCGGAAAGGCAAAGTCAAAGACATCGCCCGACGAAGGTTCGTCGATGGCCGACCACCGGCCAATATGGTACTCGACACGGGATCGTCGGTAAACCAGATTCGAAGCAGCGCGACAGGTCATGGTCAAAGAGCATAATCCAAAAATTTTCGACCAACTGGCAAAGAGCGGAACACGGGTCGTGGCCGTGATAGGGACTCACGGGAGGGGAACGGTGACGACGATGTTGGCCTGGATTTTAGAGTGTGCCGGCGAGGATCCGGGCTTTTTCGTGCATGCGCCTTCTGAGAATTTCGACGCTGAACAACGACAGGGGGCAGGCAACTGGTTTATTGCCGAGCTTGTGAAACCAGATCTCGATATCGGCGCCGATTACGCTGTCTGTAGTTTTCTGGAGCTCGATGAGGGCCTGGAGTCGGCCAGCGGTGCCCGCCTTCTGGAGGCGGCAGCCCGGTTTTTAGAATCTACTCCGCGGCTCAAGGAGGCGTTTATAAATCTCGATTGTCTGGGCAATCGCGAACTCGTGCGCCGCGTGGCCATGCGCCCGACGGGATATGGTTTAGAACACCGCACCGAATTTCGCGGTAATCTCTGCGGCAATGACGATGCGCCACTGGATTTTGTGGCTCAGCACCGAGATCGGGAAATCGGTGAATTTAGCCTCGATCTCGATGGCCGCCACAACGCGGTAAACGCCATGGGCGCCATCGCCGTTGCCCACCGCATCGGTGTGGCGGTACCGGTGATTGCACAAGCCTTACAGAGCTATCGGGGACTGAGCCGTCGCCCACAGGTGACCCGAGGTGGAGGGGTGACGCTATTTAAAGGCGACGCCAGCCGACCCTCGGCAGTTATTCAGATTCTAGACTCGGCAGCCCGCGCGGCGCAGGGGCGCATGGTCGGCATTTTCGAGCCGCCCCCGACAGTTAAATTCGACGCCTGGAGCGGGGAGTACGCCGATGCGCTGACCCGGTGTTCTCAGGTTTTGGTCGCCGACACCGCCAGATCTCGCGAAGGCGAGGGCAGAGACGGGTGGGCGCAGAGTTTCGCCGACGACCTTCGCGACAGAGGAGTGGACGAGGTGCAACTCGCCACCGACGGCGCCTCGCTGACGGAGCGATTGTTGGAATTGGTCATTCAGGGTGACAGTCTCGTCTTTTTGGGCGATCCCCGTTTTCTTACCCAGGCCGACCGGGTCGAGGCCGCACTCGCCGCGCGGGCCGCCAGGACACCTGGCGAGGAAGAGCAGCCAAAACTGGACAGTCCGCTGTCGGAGGGAGACGAATAAGATGAGCGAAAACTGGCTAAATTTTGATCGATTCGCTGTCTGGGGACTGGGCAGAAGCGGTCGTGCGGCGGCGAATTTACTGGCGCGTCGAGGAAAAGCTGTAGTGGCAAGCGATACGCGCAGCGACAAGGCGTTGGCTGCCGATGCATCAGAGCTCGACGAAGCCGTGCAGTGGATGGGAGGGGGAAATGTCATCGCCGATGCGGAGGTGGTCGTCACCTCGCCGGGGCTTCGGCCCGGCCTGGAGATCTTTGAGCAGGTCCGCCAACGTGGCCTCCCCGTCATCTCCGAGGTCGACCTGGCTTTTGATGCCAGTTCGTCACCCTGGGTAGGCATCACCGGCACTGATGGCAAGACCACGACGACGAGTTTGACCGGGGCGATGCTCGCCGCCGCCGGCATTGAGCATGTCGTCGCCGGCAATATCGGCACTGCATTATGCGATGTCGTCGAAGATCTGGCTTCAGATGCGGTGGTGGTTGCCGAATTGAGCGCCAACCAGCTCTGGAGCTGTCACCACCTCGACGTGCAGACGGCGGCGATCACCAATATCGCCGAAGATCATCTCGATTATTTCGATGATTTTTCGCACTACCCGGAGGCAAAATACCGCCTGGCGCACCTTCAATCGGCCGGTGGAGATGTCGTCATACCGCTGGGCGACGAGACGATCGATGAGGCGCTCGCCGAGCGGCCACAATCGAATAAAATCTATTTCGGATGTGGCACCGGCGAGAGACTGCATTTGGGCGAGGACCAGACGGCTGTTTATTTCGACGCCGACGGCGTCGGACGGTGGCAAAACGAGGGCGCCGATGGGATCTGGATGGAGTCCTTTGAAGAGGCGATGCTCATGGGCCCGCATAACCAGCTAAATGCCGCCTGTGCCGCGGCGATTGCCCGCGGTCAGGGAGCGTCCTGGGAGGCCATTCGGCACGGGGTGGTGGAGTTTTCGCCCCTGTCTCACCGCATGGAAGCGGTGGGAGAGGTCGAGGGAGTTCGGTTTATCGACGACTCCAAGGCCACCAACGCCCACGCCTCGCTCGCCGGCCTCCGCGGAATCGACGGCCACCTGGTGGTGATCGCCGGCGGACGAGACAAGGGACTCGATCTCGACCAATGGTCTCGCGAAGTGGCGGGCCGGGCAGGGCGGATTATCGTCATCGGCGAGATCAGCGCCAAAATGACCGACCTTCTCGAGCGCGAAGGGGGCATTGTAGAAGCGGCGGCAACCCTCGACGACGCAGTCGTGATGGCCAAGAAAAGCGCCAGGCCGGGCAGCACGGTAGTGCTGAGCCCGGCCTGTTCAAGCTACGATATGTTTAGCAATTACCGCGAGCGGGGACGGCATTTTCAAAAAGCCGTCACAGCCCTCGCAGAAAAACTCAACTCAGGGTGACTAAAAGATCGTCTTCGTCGACTGCTTCGCCTTCCTCGACGTGGATTTCCTCGACCGTTCCATCCTCGGGGGCCACGACGGGCATTTCCATCTTCATCGACTCCAGGATGATCAAATCGTCGTCTTCTTCGACCTCGTCGCCTTTTTCGACGACGATTTTCCAGACAGTACCCGTGATATGCGCATTGACTTCTTCGGCCATCTCAATCCTCCATTATCATCAGAAAATACCACCACGCCGAATAGATCGCATAGTCGGCGCCAAATTTCCAGCCACAAAGCGGGCCGCCGCCCGTCTCAAGCAATTTAGCTATACTCCGTTTCCAGCCATCCCGTATGGACGTGACCGTCGACGAATTGCTCTTTGGACAATACGGCGAGATGCATCGGCACATTGGTCGTGAGCTCACCGATGGTCATCTCGTTGAGGGCTTTTTTCATTCGCTCGATGGCCTGCATCCGGCTTTCCCCGTGGGCGATGACCTTGGCGATGAGTGGGTCGTAATAGGGTGTGACCTTGGTATTTGCCGTCACACCTGAATCGACGCGAATCCCGTCGCCGGTGGGTTCGATCCACTCGGTGATATTTCCCGGCGCCGGCATAAATCGCTTGTCCGGGTTTTCCGCATAGATTCGGCATTCGATGGCGCTGCCGTCGATGCTCAAATCCTCCTGTGCCAATGACAGCGACTCCCCGGCGGCGATTCGCAATTGCCACGCTACGAGATCTTCGCCGGTGATCATCTCCGTGACCGGGTGTTCGACCTGTAGACGAGTATTCATCTCGATAAAATAGAATTCTCCGTCGGGGGAGACGATAAACTCCACGGTGCCGGCGTTGGTATATTCGCTGGCCTCTACGAGGGCTAGGGCGGCCTTCGTCATTCGGTCGCGGAGCCCATCGAATCGTGTCGAGGCTGGAGAAGGGGCTTCCTCGATGACCTTTTGATGGCGTCGCTGGACACTGCATTCGCGCTCGAAAAAATGGACAGCATGGCCATCATTATCGGCCAGGACCTGAATTTCGACATGTCGCGGATTCTCCACGTATTTTTCGATATAAAAGGTGGGATCTCCGAAGGCCGATTCAGCGCGGCGAATCGAGGTCTTGATTGCCTTTTCGAGCTTCTTTTCATTCGCCGCCAGATTCATGCCGATTCCCCCGCCGCCTGCAGACGCTTTGACCAGGACGGGATAGCCGAGTGATTCGGCGATTTTCTTTGCCTCATCGGCATTTTCTACGGGACCATCGGAGCCAGGGACAACCGGGACGCCAGCTTCCTCGGCAAAGGCGCGAGCCCGGGCTTTATCTCCCATCAACTCCATGACCTCCGGGCGCGGTCCAATAAATACCAATCCCGCATCTTCGACGGCCCGCACGAACTCCGGGTTCTCGCTCATCAACCCGTAGCCGGGATGTATCGCGTCGACGTCGTGATCGGCGGCGGCCTGTAGTACCGCCTCCTGATTGAGATAGCTTTTGGTGACGTGAGCTGGTCCGATTTCGACGGCCTCATCGGCGGCTGCTACATGCGGCGCACTTGCGTCGGCCTCGCTATAAACGGCGACCGTCCGTACTCCAATCGACTTACAGGTCCGAATTATCCGGGCGGCAATTTCACCTCGGTTGGCGATCAGAATCGAATCAAACATGGTCATCTCCTGGTTCGGGAATTACGCCGTAAAATACGCGCGTTAATCGAAAACTCCTCAACTTTGTAAGTGTTTACTAACATAGCTGGGAAAGCTCGGTCAAAGTAAGAACACGCACGGGATAGGCTCAGGCCATACAGCCTGTCGAATTATGGTTCAGCCATCCCCGCCGTTTCCAGGTTAATCGTCGAGTGGAGGAACTTCCGCCGTAACTTGATACTCAAAATGGGCCCCCCATTCGAATTCGACTTCCAATTCCACAAGCCACGGATTCGGATCCGTGGTGGTCTCTTCACGGGTAAATAACGTCCAGTCAAAACCTCCCCCTTCCTCATGGGCCTGTTCGTTGTAGCAGAACGTGGTGCGCTCCAACTCGGCACAGCTCATATCCGTGACGCCGCTCTGAGGTGAGAAATCCATTTGTGTATACTCGCTCAGATCACATTCTGTATCGACGGGTTCCACCGTCAGATACGCCGGATAGGATTCTTCGCGACAATCGTCGAGCAGCAGTTGGAAGCGATGGGTTTCGCCGGGGCAGCCTGTAATGGTCCAGGTGATGGGCTCGAAGGATTCGTGGCTGTCGCGATCCCCAAAGAACTGACAGCCAGCGGAGTCGATTCCATCGGGCAGAAGCTGCATGATGCCGTCATCCTCCAGCTCGGGATGACCGCTTTCGCAATTGAGCGTCTCCGGGCTCTCCACGGTGCATTCGACTTCAGTTTCGCCAGTGTCTGTGCTGGCGCTGACATCATCTTCGGTATCCGGCGAGGTGTCTGCTTCAGTGTCTGAAACGGTATCGGCTTCGGCGTCGATCGTCGAATCCGGGCCGGCGTCGAGGTCGGCGTCTTCTTCGATATCCGCGTCGGCATCACCACCGGCGTCGACCGCTACGTCATTTCCAGTATCGTTGTCGGCACCCACGTCATCGCCGGACGCCGGATCTGATGAACATGCGGCGATGAGCAATAAAAGCACAGAGGCGAGAAGTGGGATTCTGGTATTGCGAAGGACGTGCATCGGGGACTCCCAAAAAAACAAAAATTCTTTATTCGCCAGGCCAATATGGATTCAGTCGAGTGGCTCGACCTCAGTGGTGATTTCGTACTCAAAATAGGCGTCGGTGTCGATATCGACCTCAACTTCGACGTATTTAGGGCCGGCACCGGTAGATGTCGCTTCGCGAGTGACGATAATCCATTCAAAACCGCCGTTGTCGAGCAGGGTTTCGTAATAGCAGGCGTAATGGCGCCCACTTATTTCTTCGCTTCCACATTCCACATCTACCTCGTACTCATGTTCGGAGAACGTCAGCTCCGCATATTCGTCGAGCCCACATTGGGGACTTTTGGGCTCGATGCGAAGCAATGCCGTAAATGCTTTGTCACGGCAGTCGTTCAACAGTAGGTGAAATCTGTGGAATCGATTTGGACAGGCTTGAATCTCCCAGGTTGTCAGCTCTGATGCCTGGAAGCTGTCGTGGTCACCGAAGGTCGCGCAACCCGCCGCATCGACCCCGTCGGCATGGAGCTGAAGTGCAGTATTGTCCTCCAGGTCCTCATGACCGCTATCGCAATTTTGCACCTCGGGTCCGGTCAATATGCATTCCGGGTCGGGCTGCCCGTTATTGGAATTAGTGTCATTACTCTGGCCACCATCCTGATTCGTGCTGTCATTGGTGCCGGAATTGGGCGTCGCATCGGCATTGGAGTTATTTCCGGTATCATCGTTGGACTGATTGGTATTCGACCCATGATTGGCAGGGGCCGAGTTGGCAGCGCATATTCCATCATCGCAATACTCGCCGGAGAAGCAGTCCTCAGTGCTCTCACAACTGGTGGCATCGGAGCTCGAACAACCGAAAACTAGCCCCAGCGCCGCTACGGCGACCGTCATCAAAAATATATGGCATCGCATCTTTTACTCCGGGTAAAAACGTCGGACGTTCATTATCAGAAATTGTGCACTATCGCCGCTGACCGTTTAGCGAGACTACAGAATGCCGAGGGATTCCGCACAACTGCGGGCGGCACGCGCGCCGTCACTGACCGATGTGGCGACGGAGCGAAGAGAAGTGGCTGTGACGTCGCCTGCGGCGAAAATGCGATCTGCCGAGGTCTGAGCACTCTCGTCGACGACGATAAACCCGCCGTCGTCAGTGCTCAACTGCTCACAGCCGTCAGGGATGACGGGATCGACGCCAATTCGCACAAAGACCGCCGCCACCTCTAGACGCGTCGCCGAGCCTCGTTCGTCGATAAAGAGTCGACATCCATCGCCGCTGCGTTCGATACGCTCGATAGTCGACGGGATGGGAGCGATACTGATGAGGTCGTGCTCGCGGACCTTTCGCACAAACGCGGGCCGCGCGCGAAACTCCGGGTTGCGCAATAGGAGAGTGACCTGACAGCCATGCCCGGCGAGGACCAGGGCATTTTCGAAGCCGGAATCTCCGCCGCCGACGACAGCGACCGGCCGACCGGCGAATCGGGGCGCATCGGCCATCGCGCTCTGGCTGACCCACCTGCCGAGGCCTTCTTTTTCGCCGGGAACCTGCAGCCGGCGATATTTCGTGCCCGTGGCGAGGACGAGCCGGTCGGGCGCTATCTCCACCAGTCTGTCTTCAGTCTCGAGTTCGGCGACAAGGCCATCATCGCTTAGCTCGACATATTTCAGCCGTGCCGGGCGGAGCGCCAGATCCATTTGTTGCACATGAGCCTGAAGCTTTCGGGCCAGTGCGGTGCCGTCGTCGAAACTATCGCCCGGGTAATTATCGATTCGATTGTGGACCCGAGTTAATATGCCACCGACCGATCCGCTGGCATCAATCCAGGCAAAGGAGACGTCGAAATCGTCCAACCAGATCGCGGCGCTGACCCCGGCGGCGCCGGCGCCCACCAACAAGACGGGGATATGATCGGTCAGTTTCATAGCGACGTTTGACTGTGTTCAAATTGGCTCAAAAGCTCCGCCCGACGCGGCCCGTCCTGTAGACAGCCGCGACCGGCCAACGAGATCAATTCTCCACGCTTTTGTGATCCCCGCATCTCCATGCATAACTGGCGGGCCCGCAGGCGCACCAGCAATCCGTCGGGCTTTAGCGTCTTTTCGATATGATTTGCGATCTGAGCGATCATCCGCTCCTGGACCTGTGGGCGCCGCGCAAAGTGGTCGACGATACGACCAATGCTGCCGAATCCGACCATCAACTCGCCGGGGATATAGGCGACATCGACACAGCCGAAAAAGGGCAGCAGGTGATGAACGCACATGCTCTGAAAGGGAATGGCGGCGATGACCACCGGATCGTCTTTGGCCTCCTCGTCGGATAACGAGAAGGTGCTCGGCTCGGGTGGGGCGCTGCTGATGCCGGAGAAGAGCTCGCCCATCATCTGTGTGACGCGCTCCGGTGTTCTGGCGAGTTCCGGGTCCTGTTGTTCGTCGAGCCCCAGCGAATGCAAAAAAGCACGGAAAAGTTCGGCCGGCTTGTCGTCCATGAGGACTCCGTCGAGGGGTCAGAGCAGTGAATTTTGAGAGGTTTTCATGGGCACGCCGAGGTGATCGAATGCCGAAGGCGTAGCAACCCGTCCGCGCGGGGTGGGCTGGATAAACCCCTGTTGCAGCAGGTAGGGCTCGACGACCTCTTCGATGGTGTGCTTTTCCTCACCAATTGAAGACGCCAGGGTATCGAGGCCGGTTGGCCCACCGTCGAATTTGACGACCAGGGCATCCAGATATAGCCGGTCCAGGTAGTCGAATCCGGCCCGGTCGACCTCCAGTCGCTCCAGGGCGTAGTCGGCGAGCTCGGCGTCGATAAGCTCGTGATTGCCGACCACGGCATAATCGCGCACTCGATTCAGCAGGCGATTGACGATTCGCGGCGTACCGCGGCTTCGCCGGGCAATCTCGATGGCTCCATCGTCGGTGATGCCGATGCCCAAAATAGCCGCCGAACGCTCGACGATGGCGGTCAATTCCTCAGCGCTGTAGTAGCTCAGACGGGCCACGTAACCGAAACGATCACGCATCGGCGCTGTGAGCAATCCACGGCGTGTCGTCGCCCCGACCAGTGTGAAGGACTGGAGGTTCATCTTCATGCTCGTGGCATGCGCGCCCTCGCCGACGATAAAATCAAAGCTGAAATCCTCCATTGCCGGATAGAGATTTTCCTCGACCACGGCGGTCATCCGGTGGCATTCGTCGATAAATAAGACGTCACCCTGCTCAAGGGATGTGAGCAGGCCGGCGAGATCGCCCGGTTTTTCCAGAGCCGGACCGCTGGTGACGTGGATATTGGCGTCCATCTCCTCGGCGAGGATATGAGCCATCGAGGTCTTTCCCAGGCCCGGCGGCCCGCATAATAGGACGTGGTCGAGGGAAGCGCCGCGCATCTGGGCAGACTCCGCCATAACCTCAAGGTTTTGTTTGACCGCATCCTGACCGACGAAGGAGTCGAAGTCGGGCGGACGCAGATTTTCGTCGAGGGCGACGTCGCCGTCGACGCGGGTGGATTCGATGGTGGGATCTCGTGACATGCCTGATATTTCCTCGCGGCGGAAGGGTGCTCAACGCCGTTATTTTAGCATCTGCAACGAGCGGCGGAGAAGGGCTTCCACGGTCTCATCGCCGTCGACCTCGCCGCGCAACTCGTCGACGACGCCATCGATGGTGGACGACTGATAGCCCAGATTCAAGAGAGCAGAGCGCAGATCGTCGTAGCGCTTTATCGAGCTCGCATCGCGCGGTGCTGGAGCGTCGATGATTAGATCGTCGATGGAGCTCTTCATCTCCAGGATCAGTCGCTGCGCCGTTTTCTTGCCGATGCCCTTGACCCGCTGAAAGGTCTTGATGTCCTCGCGACGCACCGCGGAGATGACCTCTGATGGCGATAACTCCGAGAGCGTGGCAAGGCCGGTTCGAGGACCAACCCCGTTGACGTTGATGAGGCGGCGAAATAACCGGCGGTCATCGCGAGAGGCGAATCCATAAAGCTGGATGGCGTCTTCTCGCACACTGGTGTGGATCCATAGCGAGACATCCCCCTGGTCGTCCTCTGTGATGCGGCCGACCGTGCCGATGGGAATATCTACCTCGTAGCCGACGCCGCGCACATCGACGACGATCGATTCCAACTCATTGCTTCGAAGTCTGCCTGTCAGGTGGGCGATCATGGTCCGTTCTCGATGGAGAAAGTCTCGGTGATTCGAAACTAAGAAGGTGCGGTCACTTAAGTTGTTCATGAAATGCCGCGGCCTGACTGTGGCAGAGGGCCACGGCGAGCGCATCGGCGGCGTCCTCACTGAGATTAACTTTCAGGTCCAGACGCATCTGAATCATCTTCACGACCTGGTGTTTCTTGGCCCGGCCGTGGCCGGTGACGTTTTTTTTAACCAGCGTCGGGGCGTATTCGTAAATTGGGAGCTCCACATGGCGAAGCGCCAACAACGCCACTCCCCGCGCCTGGCCGAGCTTGATGGTCGATTTGGCATTATAAGCGGTGAAGATGGTCTCGACGGCGGCGACATCGGCGGGCCATTCGTCGAGAATTTTATCCAGTCCGTCGTAGATGATTTCCAGGCGGTGCGCAAAGGAGTCTCCACTGGTGGCGTTGATTCTTCCGCTCGCCAGATGCGTTAAGTTTTGCCCCTTTTTTTCGACGATTCCGTAACCGGTATAGCGGCTGCCGGGATCGATGCCGATGATGCGCACGAAAGACTCCAGTGCTGCTCGAAAAAACTATTGTGGCGCAGATACTTCACGAGGCCCGAAGGTCACCTCCAGCCAGCGATCGAGACATTGATCGATGAGGTTTCGACAATGGCGAAAGACCTCGGCATCCTGGCCGACCGGATCGGGGATTTTCTTAAGATTCAAGTCCCCCGGGACGTATTCCCACAGGGGCACCAGCCGCTTTACGACGTCCGCCGAAGCACGCTGACGCACAAATTGAGCATGTCGCGGGGCCATTACCACCAGATCGTCGGCCATCTGCATTAGAGCGGGTGATAGTCCCTGAGAGCGATGCTCGTCGATGGTCGCACTCATCTCGTCATTCCACTCGGCAATGGCCTGCCGGGCAAAAACGGCGGCCCGCCGCCCCTGAATCCCCAGCGTGCCCGCCGAGATCACCACCGCCGAGATTCCGCGGTCGTTGAGTTTTTTTCGCAACAGGGCTACGGCCATCGGTGATCGACAGATATTCCCGCTGCAGATGCAAATAATGCGTCGTGTAGAACTCATGGCTTGCCGGGGAAAAACGACTGATATTCCTCTGGGAGATCTGATTCCACGTCCGCCTCTTCTACCAGATCACCGAGATCGGCACTGCTCAAGGTATGCCAGTACAGCACATCTCTGAGCGGGCGATCTGCCTTTTTTTGATAGTCGATGAGACCGGCAAACGCCTTCGCTGTATAGGTCGGGTCCAGTTCGACGCCGGCGGCGGCGTCCATGGTCCTCATGGCCTCGCGTCCGGCGCTGGTGGGCTCGCCGTAACCCGGCCCGATCTGGTCGTCGATGATCTCGATATCGCGGGCCCGAATTCGCGGCACCTCGACTCCGTAATCGGCGAGAATCTTACCGGCCCTATTGGCCAGATTTGCGGTCACGAGTGGATTGGCCAGGACTTTGTCGACGACCCGCACGCCGACGATCGATGTGGGAAGATCGGCGAGCCGACAGCCCAACTGGAGTCCGGCCAGTGTGCCACAGGTGCCGGCGGCCACGAAGATCGCATCGGGAACTGGCAATTCGCCGTTATCAATCTGGCGGGCCAGCTCCAGGGCGGCGTTGACATAGCCCAACACGCCGCGAGGCGACGAGCCGCCGCCGGGAATATAATAGGGGCTCTCGGCGCGGGATAACCATTTGCGCACGTGATATTTGGCCAACTCCACGGGCAGGGCGTGCTTGGAGTCGACGAGATCGAGATGGGGCCGGGTCGTGCTCAGCGCGTAGAGCACCTCTCGGACATGGTCGGTGACCGGCTGTGGAAAATGCAGCGCATGTGGCTGCAGACCCACCTGGCGGGCGTATAGCGATGTCGCCAGCACGTGATGGCTTCCCACGGCACCGACGGTCCAGACGCTTTCGTGCTCCTCGGCGAGGGCGTGGCCCAGAAGGAATTCGAGTTTTCGAACTTTATTTCCCCCGTATCTTGGGGCCGTCAGATCATCTCGTTTGACCCACAGCGTTCCGATCCCAAGTTTTTGGCCCAATCCATCGACGGAATCGACGGCCGTGGGCAACTCGGCGAGTTCGACCCGGGGAATTGAGCCGGTCCGTGGGTAGCGGCGATGCAGTTCGAGTTCGCTCATAAAAATCCCGTGGGCTTCTACACTGGCCAAAGGGGGGGCGATGATGTTTACTGGGGTTTCAGAAATGACGATTTTTCGCAACGCAAAAGAGGCAAAGCCATGAGCAAAGAGCGCATCGAATACGATGCCGACGAGCAACTCATCAAGGTCTACCGCAGTTTTTCGGACCCCAAATCTCTGGTGCCGAAATCAGAACTGAAAAAATGGACCGAGGTCGTCAACGCCGGCCGCGATAAAAAGGGACGGCCGGTCAAGGCAGTGCGCTACGTCTTCACCGACGAAGTGACGGCGCGCTACAATCAACAACCGGTAGCTTTCGCCGGCCTGCAGACATTCGTCGACAAAAAGGGTGGCGAGAGCCCGCTGGGCGACGACCCGGACTTTTCGGTGCGTGAGGATTTCGGCATCGATGACGCTGAATAAGCTCAGCAATTGACCTGAATCAATACAAAGACAATCGCCAGCACCACAAATCCGACGGCACCACCGAGTTGGAGGTAGCGCTTTAGCTGCTCCTCGTTGTCCTCGCTATTGGAGGGGTTTCCAATTTCCCCGATGTCGGCGGTGGATTTATGCTTCTTTTGCTTGCGGGGCTCAGCATCGATGACGCCTGCGGGCCCCGTGGCGAGTACGGCATTATTTTTCCGGGGTTCCAATCCGCGATGTGCCCGCTGGGCCGGCCCCGTGGTGCGTAGATCATCGCCAAGATCTGCCCCTTCGGCCTGCCGGCCGGGAGGGGCTGCAATCTGTGGAGGTTGCTCAGGGCCCTTCGAGTTGCGCCAGTCGTCGGCCTCGCGCCGAGGTGGATGATGATATGAGTTTTCGTCGCCCGGGGCTCTTCGGTCGTCTCCGTTATCCGGCGATAGCGGCAGCGGTCCGGAGCCGCTGATGCGGTGTTCGCTAAATAATTCGGTTTTTTCCTCGGAAAAATCATCGATATCGGGGCTGAATTCCAGCTCTGAGGTCGCCATTGAACCAGGATCGTCGTCGACACGATCGACGTCCGAGGGGTCGAGATGGGCGACGGCACCACTATTTCGAATCTCGTCGGGCACATCGGCGATGGGGCGGGTGCGCTCCTCGATCGTATCGTCGGCGTTGACAGGTTTTCGCTTCCGCGCTGGATGTGGCAATAAGTTCGTCTTCTCCTCTTTCTTCTCATGGGTAATGCGCGGGCTTCGCAAGGCCAGGGCGGGCTCACGGGTATCAAAAAGCTCGTCGACGAAGGCCGCGGCATCGAGGTTGGTATAATCGGGGGCTTCGTCGGCGATCAACATCGTCAACTGGCGCTCGATGGCATGGGCGCTTTGAAAGCGGGCATCCCGATTGGTCTCCAAGATCTTGTGGACCACCTGCGCCAGCCGATTACTGACCCCGTCTCGAAGTGTCTGGACCGGGGCGATATCGGCCTCCCTCGCCCTGCGCACCATGGTGAGAACATCCTCCGACTGCCCGTATAAAGAGCGGCCGGTCAACATCTCATACAGGCAGATCCCCACCGAAAATAGATCGGATCGGTGGTCCAGATCGTCATCCCAGGCTTGCTCCGGCGACATATACCCGAATTTGCCTTTGATGACGCCGGCGCGGGTCTTCTCGCGGGCAGTGGAGTTGAATTTGGCGACACCGAAATCAATAATTTTGACCTCGCCGACGGTGCTAATGAGCACATTGGGGGGACTGATATCGCGGTGAACCAGGTTCAGCGGGGCTCCGTTCGGTCCCCGACGGGTATGAGCGAAATGCAGGCCGGTGCACATTTGTTTTGCCACATGTATGGCGAAAGGCACCGGAAGGCGGCGCTCATCGCGGGCGGCCTGGGCGAGCACGGCGTGGAGGTCTTGGCCGTCGACGTGCTCCATGACCAGAAACATCTTTCCGTCGTGACGCCCCACGTCGTAGAGGCTGGCGATATTGTTGTGGCGCAGGCGGGCTACCAGTTTGGCCTCTTCGGCCAACATTCGCGTAAAGTCGGTGTCGTCCGCCAGTTGCGGATGAAGGACCTTGATAACACAGGTCTGGACAAAGCCTCCCTCACGAGTGGCTTCTGCCAAAAAGACTTCGGCCATCCCTCCGACTCCGAGACTGTCGATGAGTTGGTAGGGACCTAATTGTTGTTTCACAAACGCCTCGACGAAGGAAAAATAGCTCGCTATCGCATCGTCAGTCTGGCCAGGGAGGCAAATGCGACGCAATCGACGCACTGGCCGCTGACCGTCGGAGATGGTAGCCAAAAGAGGGGAATGAGCACAACCGGGAGATGAGGCCACGCCCATCTTGACACTGCCACGAGCCGAGAACTAGTATCTGCGCGTTCGATGCCGACAATTCTAACGACCGTCCCGAGAATGGCGCTCCGGCCAATGGCTGTGGAGCATCGGTTCCGGTTTATAACGATCGCCGAACACCTCAAGGAGTAAGGATGGCGCCTATGGGAAGCAATTCAAATCAGGCAGAAATCAACGAAAAAATCGAGGCCTATATCATCGAGCTGGGACTGCCCTTTGAGGAAGTCCAGGATGGGCTATGGTTGATCCACGATGAGATCGACTACATCGACAATATCGTCGTCTATCACACCCCCCCCGTGCTTACGTTTCGTGTAAAGCTGGTGGAGGTGCCCGATGGAGAGACGCGCCCGGAGCTGTATAAGCGCCTTCTTCAGCTCAACGCGACGAGTATGGTCGCCGGGGCATTCGGGCTGGAAGACGAGGCGGTGGTCATCGTCGAATCGCTTCAGAGCGAGTCGTTAAGCCAGGGCGAATTTCAGGCCGCCATCGACTCCATTGCGCTCGCCGTGCGGGAGCATTATCACGATCTGCGCTCGATTATCCGTGGCGATGACGACGAGGAACAGGAACCGGTGGAAGCCACCGATCAGGTGTGAGCGCCACGCCGGCCGCGGAATATTCGCCGTCGGCGATAATTTGTGACTGGGAGTCTCATTGCGACAACAAGGTCGCTCAGCGACTCGAGAGCTCATCATTGCAGGGCCGAAAGGAGAGAATTTATGGGCATTTTAAATCGCATCAGCACACTGATTCGGGCCAATATCAACGACCTGATCAGCAAGTCAGAGGATCCGGAAAAGATCCTCAATCAATTGATCCTGGATATGAAGGAGCAGTTGATTCAAGCCAAAAAGCAGGTCGCCGTCGCCATTGCCGACGAAAAGCGACTCAAAAAACAGCTCGACAACGAGCTTGAGAAGTCGCGCGAGTGGGAGAAAAAGGCGATGATGGCCGTCCGTGCCGGCCGCGACAAGCTCGCCAAAGAAGCTCTGTCTCGAAAGAGTGAACACGATGAGCTTGCCGAGGAATACAAGGCCCAGTGGGAAGCCCAGAAGGCGGCCGCCGACCAGTTGCGAAACTCGCTCCGGGCGCTGAATAAAAAGATTGAGGAGGCCACCCGAAAAAAGAATCTCCTCATCGCCCGTCAAAAGCGCGCCGAGGCACAGCAGACGATTCAAAATACGATGTCCGGCCTCAACGATACCTCGGCGTTCGACGCCTTCGATCGCATGGAAGGTCGAATCACCGAGATGGAAGCCCACGCCGAAGCGTCGGCGGAGTTGGCCGGCGATCTTGCCGGCGACGACCTGGCGGCCGAATTCGACGAATTAGAAACCGATCACGGCTCCGACGAAGCCCTGGCTGCTTTAAAGGCGAAGATGGGAGTGGAAGCGGAGGCCGAAGAAGAAGAGACCCAATTTGAGTTCGAAGAAGAAGAGGTCGAACAAGAAGAGGAAGAAACGGTCTCGGCACCGCGAGGCACCTGGGATTCCGACGACGGGTAATTCATGACGGTCGATACGCCGCCCGTCGGTGGCGTGCTATGCGCGGGCTTCGGCACGCGGATGGCACCGATCACCGATGTCATTCCGAAGCCGTTGGTGCCCTTTCTCAACGCGCCCATGCTCGCCTACTCGCTCGATCACCTGGCGGTCGCCGGGGTCACCCAGGTAGGCATGAATCTGCACCATCACGCCGACTCCATTCCCCCCGTCGCCGACCAGCTTGCGCGGACGATGAATCTCGAGCCCGTCTACGCCCGGGAGTGGGAGATCCTGGGTACGGCCGGCGGCATTCGCGGAATCTGGGATGCCCTGGGACAGCCGGACACCACGCTTATCGCCTTTAACGGCGACAGCGTCATGAACCTCGATCTTCTGGAAATACTGGACGCTCACCGACAGTCGGGCTCCCCGGCGACGATCGTTGTTCGTCCACAGGACGGCGATAACCCGGGAAATGTCTGGGTCGACGACGAGCAATTGCAGCTCGTCGGTTTGCGTGATTTTCGCCACCCCGAAGCCTGCGACAGTCCAACGGAGTACACCTTTACGGGGGTCCACCTTCTGGAGCCGGAGATGCTCCGTCAGATTCCGCTTCAGAAGGGATGTATGGTGGGCGATATTTACGGCCCGCTTTTGGAGGAGGGAACGGCGTTGAACGTGGAGGTTAATCGCGATTTCTGGGCGGGAATCGACAGTCCCGGCTTGCTTTTCGATGCCACACGCCGGGTTCTCGACGATCCAGAGCTCTTTGACCAGGTTCCGATGCCAGAGCCCCTCGCCGACGGTCTATACGTGTTCGGACAGCAGGACATTGACGATAAGACGATGATGGCTGGTCCACTTTTGAGCGGTCCTCATGTGGCGACAGACGCCGGAGTCCACCTCGGACCTTATGCCGTCGTCGATGGCGTAGAGATTGCCGAGGGGGCCTCGGTGCGAAATGCCGTGGTGTACGGGATGGGCCGTCTGGAGGGGAAGTGGCATAATTGCCTGGCCGTCGCCGGAAAAGTGGCCAATCTTCCCCGCGTTGGTGGCGACAACGAAATCGAAGAGGTCGCCGTCGAAGAACTCGTCGAATCGCCCGACGAAGAGGGCGCTGACGATGTCGAGCAGGACGGTGGTGCCTGGTAGATGGCGCTAATTTGACCGCGGCATATCGAACAAACTATCCTAGGTGGGAACGATTGCTCCGTTGAACCACTCCTCCCTCGGATTGGCCTATCCCCTATGGTTAAAGCTCTCCTGCAATTCGGTATATCGCCGATCGTCGTTGGTCTGCTGATCTGTTTTTTCGCTTTCGGTGCCGTTGTCTCAGGCTGCGGAGACAGTGAGACATTGACCAATCAGGTGGAAAATGCCCACCAAAACCAAAACCAAAACCAAAACCAGAACCAGAACAACGACACAAACCAGAATAACGCCAATCAAAATGATAACCAGAAGAACAACCAGAATCAGAAGAACAACGAGAATAACGGCGAAAATAACAGCGCCAATAACAATGGCGAAAACCCATCGGACTCCTGTGATCCGGAGGATGTAATACCCCGGCCGGTCGCCGATGCCGACGACGATCCCTGTCGCCCCGATGATGGGTGGGATTCGGCCGCCGTCTTCGTCGCTACTCACGGAGACGACGCCAATCTCGGAACACTCACCGATCCGCTGCAGACCATTCAGGCCGGACTCGACCTGGCCGATAGTGAGGAGAACTTGCAATTCGTCCTCGTCGAGTCCGGCACCTATCCGGAGAGTATCGAGCTTCGCGACGGGATACAGCTTATCGCTACCTACGAGGTGGGTTGGGCGTATCATCCCTCGAATCGAGCCACCGTGGAGGAGGGAAATCCCACACTTTTTGGCGAAGGAATCGAGTCGCCGACGCGGATCCGCAATTTGCGGGTCGACCCGCTGACCGATGCCGAGGAGCAGGAAACGGTGGTCACTGCCTACTTATATGACTCAGACGGTGTGATCTTTGAAAATGTGCAGATCTTTGGGGGCCGGGCAGGTGACGGCCCGAATGGCGCAGATGGAGACGACGGCTCCGATGGAGAGCGCGGCGACGATGGCGAGACCGGCGATCGCACCGACCCCTTTCCGGTGTGCAATAGCGATGACCCCGGCACCGTCGGCGCCGGTGGCAGCAATATTTGTAGCGGCACCAGTGGCGGCGACGGCGGGGCGGGCGGACGTGGTGACGATAGCGGCGCGGGTGGACAGGCTTCCGAGGGAGGAGCGTCTGGCGGAAGCAGTGGAGGGGAAGAAGAAGACGGTGGCGATGGCGCCGACGGTGCCAGTGGGGAAAACGGCGCCCACGGCGTCGGCGGTACTGCCGACGGTCATTTCGACGGGCTTCAGTGGGTGGGCGAAGACGGCACCGACGGTGCCCGCGGAGAGGACGGTATTGGCGGCGGTGGCGGTGGAGGCGCTGGCGGTGAGGATACCTTCGGGACCTGTGATCACTGGGGAGGCTCTGGTGGCGGTGGAGGCTCCGGTGGATGCGGAGGGCAGGGGGGCACGGCCGGCGGCTATGGCGGCGCGTCTATCGCTTTATTTCTCGAAAATAGCGATATCGAGATCCGGCAGTCGCGTATCGAGGGTGGGACCGGTGGCGACGGCGGTCACGGGGGAACCCGGGGCGACGGCGGCACACGTGGTCTGGGCGGAAACGGAGGCTCGTCGAGTGGCGACGGAGGCACCGGCGGCGATGGCGGAAATGGCGGCGATGGGGGAGACGGAGGTCATGGCGGGGGAGGTGCCGGAGGACCGGCTTTCGCCATCTTTTCGACCGACGAATTAAGTACTGACCTCGAGGACTCGCTCATCGAGGAGGGGAATGCCGGCCGCGGCGGAGGTCCCAGCAGCGAACCGACGGAAGCCGCCGACGGCCTGGCCGGTGATATTCAGATCGGATTGTAGAAGCCAGCGGCTATCGGTGGAAACGAATATAGGCGTTCAGTTGGGCGGTGAAGTCGTGTGCCAAACTCCCCTGAGGTTCGGGCTGCCGAAAGGCGGCCAGGCTGGCCGCGGGCCCCGGGGGCTAAACGGTTACAATATTCGGGGCTATCGAAAGGCGGCCAGGCTGGCCGCGGGCCCCGGGGGCTAAACGGTTACAATATTCGGGGCTGCCGAAAGGCGGCCAGGCTGGCCGCGGGCCCCGGGGGCTAAACGGTTACAATATTCGGGGCTATCGAAAGACGGCCAGGCTGGCCGCGGGCCCCGGTGGCCTCATTCGAATTTTTTCTTGAGGTCGGCGAGATCATCGTCGATCGGCGGTTCGTCAGAGCGATCCCGGTCCCGGCTGCCGCGCCGCTTGCGGTCATCACGTGACGGGCGGCCGCGTTGCTCCATGGAACGAAAGATTCTCTCCAGCTCGGCGCGCCGCGAGTCGCCACCACTGATGTCGTCGAGCTCTCGCATCGCCTCGATTTCGGCCTCCATTCCGTCGATCTTGCTCGCCATGCGATTCATTTCACTAAACTCGCGGGATGTATCGAAGCTCTCGGAGAGCTCCGGATCCGAGGCCGCGGAACGGCTCGTCGAGCGCCCACGTTGCTCCAGCTTTCGATCCCACCTGGCACCTTTTCGATCATCACCCAGCCGTGGTGAGCGGTCACCAGAAGTATCTTTTTTCTCCCGCGAGATTGCCCGCATCCGGCTTCGAGTGCCTTCGAGTTTGTGTTCCAAGGCCTCTAATGCGCGCTCGATATCCTGCATATGGGCGCGGTGATCGTCGAGCTGATCGCGCAATTGACGGGCGTCGCGCATGGCTCGGTTTTTGACCACCAGGGCCTCGCGGGCGAGCTCCTCGTCGCCGTCTCGCAATGCCATCATGGCTCGGTCTTCCCACTGATCGGCCTTGTCACGGGCCTCGCGCACCTGGGCGATCAATTGTTTTTCGCCACGTCGCAGCTCGGCTTGCCGTCGGCGGGCCTGTCGCAGACTCCCCTCCATCTCGGAGAGGGCGCGCCGCGCCGAGCCAGAGCCCTGTCGCCCCAGCGTGTCGTTGATATTTGAGCGGATCAGTAGATTTAGACGATCCAGAATACTCATGATGGTCTCTCCGGGCGGTGAATCGGTTAAATGATACGGAAAGCGAGGAGGTCAGTCCTCGAAGAGTTCCAGATTGGGCTCTGTCGGTTCGTTATCGCGCGTCGATGTAGAATCGCCTGTATTAGCGGTGGTCGACGACGCGGTATTATCTGCCGAGTTTTCCGGTGCGATTCCCGGACCGTCGCCGCTGGCCGCCGACCGCGGGCTGTCTTGCCATCCCCGCGCTGCCTCTCCACTTATATACAGAAAACTACCGAAGGTCCGCTGATAATCCGACCATCCCTCGTCGGTCTCTTCGTCCTCTACCAGCGGCTGGCAGGCGTTCCAGCTCATATTCATGCGGCTGTCGATCATGTCCAGGTGGTGTAGAAGCATGGCCTCCGGCGACTTCGGCGTGACCGGGGCGCCGTATTCTTTTTTGCCGTGGTGACTCAGCACGAGGTGCTTGAGCTGCGTCGTTAAATTCTCATCGAGCTCAGGGGTCAGCGACTGGGCGACTTCGGCGACGATCTCCGAGCCCCGGACGATATGTCCTATAAGTCGGCCCTCCGTCGTATAATCAAAGGTGCGCCGGTACTCCAATTCCTCGATCTTGGCCATGTCGTGGATGATGCAACCTGCGACGAGGAGATCGACGTCGACGAAGCCCGGATAATAGGCTCCATAATGCCGTCCCATCTGCACCGCCAGGCGAGCCATCGACAGCGAGTGCTCGAGGAGTCCGGCGAGGTAGGCGTGATGATTGGAGACAGCGGCCGGCGCGCGACAATAGCGGCGCCGCCAGGACTCGTCGTCGAAGAGTGCCTGTAGAAAACGACGCACTTCGCTGCTCTCAATCTGTTCTTCTACCAGTGTCGTGAGCTCTTGAAATAATTTCTCTTTATCCCAGCGCGAATGGGGCAGAAAGTCGGCCAGATCGAGGACATCCTCGGATACTCGCTCGAGGTCGGCGATCGTGATCTGCAGCTCGCCTCGATAGGAGCTGACGCGGCCGCGAACGGCGACGAAGTCCTCGACGTCGAAACGACTTTCAAGCTGCGCAGCGTTGTCCCAGCCCCGGGCCTCGATGACGCCGGTGCGATCCTGCAGTGTGACGCACAGATAGGGGTCGCCGTTTCGAGTCTCACGCACCGATTTTTTCGCCGCCAGAAAAATCGTCTCCACGGCAGTTTCATCGATCAGATCGGAGATGAATGTCTTTTGTTTCGGCATCGCAGCGCTCCACAATATATTACCACTGCCCACATATTATCCGTGACCAGATCACAGGGGAGACCATGCCTCAAGATGTAGCACAGGCGGCGATACAGGAAAATGCCGAGCTGAGAACGCGCCTCGTAGATTGCTGGCGATCATTTGGTGATCCGGGCTGGATGCCCATCTTTAATCGACGTATAGAACCAGGGATAATCTGTGATCGGGGGATGAAACGCGGGGCGGGAGACTGTTTATTGGCGTGGCCGGATGAGGCGCTTTTATTGAAAAGCGAAATCTCCGTGGCACAATACGCTCTCTATATCAGTCCGTCGGGAGTGATGCCGTCGAAGCAATAACCCTCGGGTGAGAATTGAGGGATAAGAGGAGAATTTTGAGTCAGGACGACGAAAAGAGTGGCTCCGACGAAGAACGGGCGATGGCCACCGATCCCATCCACGGGATGCCGGCTAAGGAGTCTCACGACTCATCGGCCCCGGGGCGCGATGACGAGGCGACGATGCCTTCCGACGAACCGGAGCAACTGGCTACCGAGGAGGCGGGCAAGGTCGTCAAGATCTGCAAGGCCTGCATGGTCTCCCAGAAAGACGGCGGGAATTATTGCGTGAGCTGCGGTGGAACGCTGGTCTCGATCCGCTCCGTACAGGATTCGTGTATCGGCGATGTCGTCGGTGGCCGCTATACCATCGTCGAGAAAATCGGATCGGGCGGAATGGGCGAGGTGTATCTGGGCCTCAACGAGCCGCTCGATCAGCAGGTGGCGATTAAATTTTTAAACAAAAAATTTACGTCCGACGAAAAGATCGTTTTGCGTTTTCTCAATGAGGCTCGATCTTACTGTAAGGTCAATCATCCCAACGCCGTGACCTTGTTGGAGTACGGTCAGCACGACGACGGATCGCTTTATCTGATCACCGAATTTATCGACGGACAGGGGCTGACAGAGGTCGTGCAGGAGAGCGGCCCGCTGTCGACGGAGATCATCGTCTCCGTCGGTGTCCAGGTCTGCGAAGTGCTGTCGGCGGCCCACAATCAGGGAATCATCCACCGCGATCTAAAGCCGGATAATCTGATGATGATCCCGGGCTCCCGGGGGCGATATGCGGCAAAAGTATTGGATTTCGGTATCGCCAAGATCGCCGACGACGATCGCGCCGGTCCTATGACTGAGACGGGTTCGGTCTTCGGGACCCCGGAATTTATGTCTCCCGAGCAGGCCCGCGGTGAGAGCGCTGAGCCGCGATCTGATATCTATGCTTTCGGTGTGATTTTATATTTTATGGCCACCGGAAAACTTCCGTTTCGTGGCAAAAATAAGTTCGCCATCTTGAACCAACAACTCAATGACGAACCCGTTCCGCCATCGGAACTCAGCGCCGGTGCCGATATCGATCCCGAGCTGGAAGCGATCATCTTGCGATGCCTGAGCAAATCGCCTGATGAACGCCCTGAGAGCGCCGACGAGGTAGCGGAGGCATTAGAGGCGATCGACTGGCGAGGCAGGGCGACAGCCCGGTCCACCGAAGAAAAAAAGCATTCACCGGCTGTGCTCGCAGAATCGACAGCCAGGGCCGGGGCGGTCGAGGAGTCGGAGCCGTCGATGGATGATGGTCCGGCTGCGGAGGGCGATGCCGCGCCATCACTGGGGATGGACACATTCGACGACGAATCCGATGAACCGCTGAAGATGACATTCGATGACGATATCGATCCTATGGCGTCGACGATCGGTGGCGAATTGGACGATGAGTTGAGCGTCGAGGAAAATGAGGGGCTTCGCAGAAAGCTCGATACCGACGAACCGAGTAAAGAGCAGATTTATCGCGTCGATTCTACCCTCGGTAAACCGGTGCGACTTCGATCAGCAGCGATCGGGCTAGTGGTGACCGTCGCTGTCGTAGGCGGCGTCATTCTTTGGACCGCACAGGAAGACGATCCGCCGACACCCGACGAGTTCTCCTCACAGACTGTTCTGGACTCGGTGTGGGAGAGTCGAACAACCGCCGTGTTGACCGCCGCCGACGAGATGGTCGCCAGCGGTGATATCGCGGCCGCCGATGGAACTCTCTCAAGACTCGATACAGCGACGCTCGGAGAGGACCAGCGCATCCACTACGATACCATCGTTTCTCGCGCCAGCAGGGCGAGTAACACGGAGATGCAACTGCGCTCGGCCGTCGCCTCGCGGGCCTGCGACCGCGCCGAGCGGCTCCTCGAACAGCTCGGCGAGGTCTCGCCGGGAGCGGCCCAGGAACGCCGTCAATTGGTCGCTGGCTGCGGCAGCGATGATGTCGCCGGCCGCGGAGTCGACGAGCCGACACCGGAAGTGGCGGAGCCAACGGAGCAACCAGCGGAGTCCACGGAGTCTGTCGAACCGACACCACGAGATCCCGTCGTCGAATCGCCTCCGTCTTCAGAGGAGCCGGAGGTCGAAGAGGTTCCACAACAGCCCGAGCCAGGAGGCGCTGACCACGCACGTGGGTCGGCAGAGGATCCCGAGCCGGCAGACGATCCCGAGCCGGCAGACGATCCCGAGCCGGCAGACGATCCCGAGCCGGCAGAAGAGGCACCGGAGCCGGCCGACGAGGAACAGGACGACCCCGGCGAAGAGGACGAGGATGACGTCGCTCTGCCTCCGCGCGAGATCTAACCCGGATTATTCATGACTCGGGCTAAAAGCTGAGACTCTGGGGACCCTGGCAAGCTACGATAGAGGTCGGCATCGGAGGCCGGAGGCGAAACAAAAGGACGAAGACCGATTGAGGCTCTAAAGCTATTGTCTGACCAGGCGTTTAGTTGCGCCTGCAGTGGGGATTTGCTAGACGAAAATCCATTGTTTCGATGGGATTGCCTTCGCCGCGGTCGACGACGACCGACTTCAACGTTGTGCAACCCCCACAAACCTGGAGGTGCATCATCGCTGTCTGTCACCAATGTGGAAGTCGGGTCCAATCATCGGATAGCCAGTGTCCAAACTGTAATGCGAAGTTAAAGCGCAGTAAGCGGACAACGCGCAGCTCCTCTAAAAATCTGCGCCAGATGACGCAACAGTTGAAGTCACTGGACCTGGCAGGTCGATTTCTACCGCCCGGTGAAGTGATCGTCGATCGTTTTAAGATCGGAGAAAAGATCGGGGAGGGGCCATTTGGACAGGTTTTTAAAGCAAACGACATGCTCATCGAAGCCTCGGTGGCCCTCAAGATATTTTCCGAGGAGACACTGAAGACGCCGATCGACGAAGAACAGTTTTTGAAGGCCACTCGTCGGGCACGGGCGTTGACCCAGCGAAATGTCGTTCGTCTTCACGCCAGTGGTGTCCATAAGGATTTCCCCTGGGTATCGATGCAGCAATTGGAGGGATTGAACCTGCGCAAGGTGACGCGCCTTCGCCGCCAGCGAAAAGAGAGTTTTAGCCTCGGCGAGTTGGAGCCGATTATCTCCCAGATCACGTTGGCACTGCAGCATATCGGTCGCGATCATCCGCACGGCAATCTCAAGCCGGAAAACGTCCTTTTGCTGCCGGATTTGGTAAAGGTGACCGACAGCTACGTACTCAGCGCAGTACCGGCCGATGAGTTTGCAAAGCGCAATGCCGACGATCCCTTTATTGCCCCCGAACTTCAGAGCGCGGGAGGCGATCCTGACGTGCGCTGTGACGTTTATAGCGTAGGGGCTCTGATCGGCCATATGCTCTTCGGTGAAGATTACGCGCCGGGAACCGAGCAGGACGCACCGGGGGCGCTTTCGGCCGTCGATGCGCTGTGCAAGCGGGCAATGGCCTTCGATCCTGCGGAGCGTTACCAGTCGGTAGAAGAACTCAACGAGGACTTCACATCGATCGTCGATACCGGGGCGCGCCTTGGAGCGACGTCGCCGCCAGAGGCCGAATCCAGTGCCCCTGATGCGGCAGCCATCGAGCCTCCCACAGAACAGCCGGCGGAGCCCTCACAGCCGCGCGACCCCTTAGATATTGAAACCTCGCCGGATATAGGAGAAGCAGATCCGCCGGCGCCAAAACCCGTTTCTTCCGAAGCACCTGAGGAAGGACAGGAGCTGGTCGACTTTTTGCCGACGAACGAGGTGACCCGCGATCAGATCCCCGATGACCTCGACGTGCCGGATGCGGTGTCGGACTCGAAGAAAACCGCTGCGTCCGACGTTGAGCCTACTGACTCTCCGCATCCCACGCCGGAGCCCACGCCGGAGCCCACGCCGGAGCCCACGCCGGAGCCCGCACCTGCTGATCCACCGTCAC
>SKQC01000251.1 GCA_007119175.1 Myxococcales bacterium
TCTATATCGCGTTGGCGGACCTCGCCGACGATCTCGACGGCGCCGATGCTCAGGCCATTGCCGAGATGCTGGGCCACGACTCCCCGCAACAGCTAGTTCAGCAAGCCCAAGACTTCCGAGAAGAACTGCTTGAGCGCCGTCCGCGGGGAGCGAATATGTCTTCATCGGTCCCCAACGAATACGAAATTGGCGTGGAGGACTTGGAACGGCTCTGGGAGGCTGTCGGCGTGGAATTCTTCTCGATCCAATGCACCTCTTCACCGGCGTGTCATTGGCATCCGCAAAATGGCCGCTGGTCCGAAAGTTTTCTGGATGACACACAGTTGCCCCCTGAGGAGGCCGGTGAAGTGCCGCAAACACAGGGATTTGTGCTCCGCGGCCAGTGGCACCGGTCCGGGGTAGAGACGTCCGGAGAATTTCACATAAATGAGAACGAAACCATCGAAACGACGCCACATTTCACCTCCCCCCACCAACTGGGAGGCGACAACGATGTCACACTTATACAGCGACAGACCATCGGCGAGGAATTTGCCTATATCGCCATAAAATCGACGACCCATACGCTTCCGGAAATAGAGCAGATGCTATCATCTGCCACCGTCGGCGACTGGATCGAATCACTCGCGCACAACCATTACCGAAGTGGTGCAGGAGTAGCCTTTCCTGTCTTCGACCTACAACAGACTGTTGACCTTCAAGAGACATTTGCCCTCCCCACTCCGCTGAAGAACACCACCCGCCTGGCCATGACACTGGAGGGCATCAATTTTCCCGAGACGGTCGAATTAGAGTACCCTGGCGGGTCAGGTCTGACTTTAGAGTATGTTCGCCGAGACCCCCCACTTTCTCTGAGTCAGCCCTTTGTCTTTCTCGTATATGACCACACCAGCGAGTCCATCGTGCTCATGGGGCGGATCGTCGACCCGACCGCGGAATGACTCGATAAACGAGGTTGCACACTGGTGATTGATTCACCTGTAAAGCCCCCGACCTCGCTGCGCTCTTCAGGGGTGGGGGGGTTGAGTTTTCGATGTAGCGACGAGGTTCGCCCCCCTTCCTGCGCAAGGCCTATCAGAAGTGACTGGGAGGTATTTCGAAATGACGGGGCTCTTGGTAGTGCGCGCTCCCCGACTCCCAGCTATGCGCTCACCTATGCGCCCCGCCCTTTCGAGTGACCGAAACCGATGTTATAAGCAGGCACCGCGCGGAATTTTTCACTTCTCTGCGCCGTCTATATACCACCGTGACGGTGACGACTGCTGAGTTTACGCTGGCGAGGAAAAGACCATGGCTGGACATAGTAAATGGGCCAATATCAAGCACAAAAAGGCCCGACAGGACAAAAAACGGGGCAAAATATTTAGCAAATTGGTCAAAAAGATCACTTCTGCCGCCCGCCGCGGCGGAGGTGATCCGGAGATCAATCCCGAGCTGCGCGTCTACGTCGACAAGGCGAAAGACGCCAATATGCCCAAGGAGAATATCGAGCGGGCCATCAAGAAGGGCACCGGCGACCTCGAAGGGGTCACCTATACGGACTTTCGCTACGAAGCCTACGGCCCGGGCGGCGTCGCCTTTTTGATGGAAGGGTCGACGGATAACCGCAACCGAACCGTTGCCGAGATCCGACATATTTTCGACAAGGGCGGCGGAAACCTCGGCGAGAGCGGCTGTGTCTCCTGGATGTTCCACTCTCAGGGCGTCATCAGCCTGTCCTCCGACGATGTCGATGACGCCGACGAGGTATTGATGGTCGCCCTGGAACACGGCGCCGAGGATATCGAGCAGGAAGATGGCGTCCTGACGGTGACGACCACGCCGGAGACCTTTGCCGACGTCCGCGATGCGCTGACCGAGGCGGGACACGATAATTTCATGAGCGACGAGGTCACCAAACTTGCCGAGAATACGCTGGCCCCGGAGCTATCAACGGTGCGCAAGAATATGAAGCTCATCGAGACCCTCGAGGACCACGACGATATCGAGGAATTTTATCATAATCTCGAGTTGAGCGATGAGGTCGCAGAAGCCATCGATGCCGAATTGTGAGCCCATCTCAGTACTCGTCGAGACCGACGAGATTCTCGCCATAAATAAGCCCGCCGGCCTTGCGACGACGGGCCGCACCCTCGACGATCCGGATTGCCTGCAATATCGGGCCATCGACCACGCCGGACAGATGGTGTGGGCGCTCCATCAGCTCGACCGAGACACCTCGGGCGTCATCCTCTTCGCCCGCCACAAGCGCGGCGTCGCCGAATGGCAATCGATGTGGAATTCCACGGCCATTCAGAAATTCTACGTCGCCCTTGTCCACGGATCACTTCCTGATCAGTCGATGACGGTCGACGCCGCCCTGCGACGCCTCGACCGGGGCAGTTATACGGAGGTTCTCGTCGACGACGAGGATGGAAAACCGGCGAAGACCCGCCTGTGGCAATTGAGCACCAATGGACGCTACAGCCTGGTCCTGGCAAAACCGATCACCGGTCGAACCCACCAGGTTCGCGTACATTTGCAATATGCGGGCTCACCGTTGATCGGCGAAAAACGCTATAACGCCATCCCCTGCGGCCATCACCATCGACATGCCCTTCATGCTCTGGCGATCTGCACGAATCAGCCGGCGCCGCTGGGGCGCATCGAAGCACCACTGGCCGATGATTTATATCGACCGGCCGAAACGCTTGAAATCGATCTCGAGCCGCTCGAAAACTGGGCTGTTCGGGTCGCAAATGACTGATTACCCAATAGGAAATATATGCGCATTCTCATCGTCGGTGCCGGTTCAATAGGACAGCTCTACGGATTCATCCTCCAGCGCGGCGGAGCTGAGGTCGATGTCTACGTCCGACCGCGGTACGTGGACGAGGCCGAGCGAGGTTATCGAATCTATGAGCGACGAAAGGGGCTTGACGCACCGGAGATCTTCGAACCCGCGGCTATCCTCACCAGCCCCGACGAGGTCGCCGACGAGGAATACGACGCGATCATCTTATGCATATCGGCGACGGCGCTTCGCGGCCCGTGGCTCAGAGAATTTACTGAGGTCATCGGCGACGCCACGCTTATCTCGCTGACGCCGGGGCTCGACGACCGCGACTATATCGCCCAATACGTCGACGAGGAACAGCTCGCCATGGGGGCGATCACGGCCGTCAGCTATCCCGCTCCCCTGCCCGGCGAGGAGGCTTCAGAGCCGGGAACGGCGTTCTGGCTTCCGCCGCTGACCCCGGCGCTCTTCGACGGCCCCGACGACAGGCTCCGCCCCATTTTGAAGGTATTGAAGAACGGCGGAATGCGATCGCGGGCAATGAAAAACCTGCCGCAGACGGCGGCCATGACCAGCGCGATACTGATGTCCATGATCGGCGTATTGGAGATGGTCGGCTGGTCGATCTCGGAGCTGCGGGCATCACGCGAACACCGCGAATTACTCGATGACGCATCTGACGAAGCCCTCTCGATCGTCGAATACCGCTTCGACGCCAAGCGCCCGCTCCCAAGCCGCCTGCTCGGCCCTTTTACGTGGAGCGGGCTGTTGCTGGCCGCACCGATCGCCCCACCCTTTGATCTCGAGACCTACCTCGAGGTGCATTTCACAAAGACCGCCGATCAGACGCGAATGATAATCGAGGACTATATCTCGCGGCGAGAAAAAGCCGACCTTCCCAGCCCTGCACTAGAGCGCGTCCTCGACGAAATCGGCGACGATCCCACCTAGCACCGCGAGCCTATTCAAAACTCAGCGCTTCGCGGCGTCCGCGGAAAGGGAATCACATCGCGCACGTTATCCATTCCAGTGGCGTAGGCGATGGTCCGCTCAAAGCCGAGCCCGAAGCCGGCGTGGGGCACCGAGCCGTAGCGACGCAGGTCGCGATACCAATCGTATTCCTCGATATCGTGGCCCGACTCCTTGATCCGCCGGTCCAGCACATCGAGCCGCTCTTCGCGCTGAGCGCCGCCGATGATCTCGCCAATGCCCGGAGCTAATACGTCCATGGCGGCAACGGTGCGCTCATCGTCGTTAAGGCGCATATAAAACGCTTTTATGTCGCGGGGATAATTCATCACCACCACCGGCCGACCCACATGCTCTTCGGCCAGGTAGCGTTCGTGCTCCGACTGCAAATCAATTCCCCAGGAGACGGGAAATTCAAAATCCTGCTCATCCTGCGCCTTCTCCAGAATTTCGATGGCCTCCGTATACTCCATTCGCTCAAAATCCGACTCCACGAAGGTCTCGAGGCGCTCGATGACGCCCTGGTGGACGTGCTTGTCGAAGAAGGCCATATCCTCCGCTCGATCCTCGAGCAATTGGGCAAAGATTGCCTTTAGAAAATCCTCGGCAAGATCGGCGGTATCGCTCAAGTCGGCGAATGCGATCTCCGGTTCAATCATCCAGAACTCCGCCAGATGGCGCGACGTATTGGAGTTCTCGGCACGGAATGTCGGACCGAAGGTATAGACCTTGCTCATCGCCAGACAATAAGCCTCGACGTTGAGCTGACCGGAGACGGTCAAAAATGCCTCTCGCCCGAAAAAATCTTTCGAAAAGTCGGCATCGCCCCCGTCGGTGCGCGGCGTATTGACCAGGTCCAGCGTGGAGACACGGAATAGCTCTCCTGCGCCCTCGGCATCGGAGGTGGTGATAATCGGCGTGTGAATCCAATAAAACCCGTTGTCGTTGAAATATTGGTGCACCGCCGTCGACAGCGTGTGGCGAACCCGGGTGACGGCACCGATGAGATTTGTGCGCGGCCGCAGATGGGCGTGCTTTCGCAGGTGAACGAGGCTGTGCTCTTTGGGAGCCATCGGATAGGTGTCGGGATCGTCGACCCAGCCCACGACCTCGACCTGGTCGGCCTGAACCTCGACGGCCTGGCCCTGCCCTCGAGATTCGACCAACTCCCCGGTGATTCGCACCGCACAGCCGGCGGTCAGCTTAAGGACCTCTTCCTCGTAATTTTCCAGATCGCCACCGATCACGAATTGCAGCGTCTCGAAACACGATCCGTCGTGAACTTCGAGAAACGAAAATCCACCTTTGGAGTCGCGCCGGGTGCGAACCCAGCCCTCGACGGTGACGGTTTCACCGGGTGCAACTCGGCCTCTTAACATATCGTCGATCATCGGTTTTTCGCGCACTTTTTCTCCTCTCATTCGTATCTTGTCGTGCCAGAAACATCGGGCGAGTGCTTGTAACACCGGCCCAACGAGGCGACAAGAGTTGTGTCGGTCCAATCGAACCCGACTCACATCTCGTGCTGGACACTAGTTCGGGCTGCCGGCCAGCCTGGCCGCCTTTCGGGCTGCCAGCCCGAACCTTTTAGCGCCCTTTGGCGCATAACGTCGTCACCCCACTAAACGCTTATATTTTACCCGATGTGATCTGCACACCTTTTCCGCCTACGGGGCGAGCCCTGTCAACTCAATATCCACGAGCTGATTGCTGGTGATGAGATACAAATCCGAGGGTAACTCTCCAGTTGTAAACGGGACATGATAGCTGTCGTAAGCCACGTCAGTGAATATCGGAAAGTTGAAGTCCCCCATCTGGAAAATTGCGACGCTAACCTGACTATGGGGATCCAGAGTGGGAATACCCGGGATTGATGATGGATCAAATCCAACCTCGCCAGTCAGACGCATCGGCTCCGTGAGGTGGATAAATGCGAAACCTGCCTCTGAAAGTTGGGACTCGTCGAGCTGCTGATCGATGGAAAGCGCACCTAAATCCAAGGGGAGAATGGTAGAGTGGTCGATGTCTATGTCTTGCTCCAGGATCGAACCGACGACGATCAAGTCGACCTGGTAGGTGCCTCCAGCCTCGGAGTACCACCGAAGTCCTCCCTGGCGGGAAACCATATCGAACTCGGCGCTGACCTGGACCGGTGCGACGACAATTTGGTCGTCTTTGCTCACCACGGCCTCAAATGAGACGCCGTCGAGCGAGGGGACGTCAGTAGACGATTGATAAAGTTGAATGAGTTCACCGGGTTCTGCTGAGACCTCCAGATCGACGTGAAAGCCCTCGATAAATTCTGCGTTTAGCGAATAGCCCAGCGGCAAAAACTCATCAGCAAAGATCTCGACAAGGTTCGTGCCGGCACTGAGCCCAGTAACGAACTCTGAGGTGGAAGTTGTCACCTCGAGCATGTCGGAGACCTGATAAAAGCCTGCACGGGCAATGCCGAGGTCGGGAACCACTTCTCCCTGAATCGAGACAGGGCCGTCGGCTTCGAGGACGAAGAAGTCCGAGTCGTGAAGTTCGATGGCCTCTTCGAAGGTGCGCTCGAGGCTATCTCCCTGACCAAAACTGCCGAGCTGTTCGAGCTCCCGGGTGTCGACGAAGAGCTGAACCTCGTCGATACCGGTGGGATGATCGTTGGTTACGGTCAGCGTCCATTGGTCGCCATCTTCGGCGTACGCCAGGAGCCGTGCCTGACGCGGTGGCGCCTCCTCGTCGGTGCTGGCGTAGAGGTTCGAATTACTCGTGACCAATTCGTCATCCCTATGAATCTCGGCAAAAAGCGTTCGGGCATCGGGGTTGTCCTGGCGGACCGTGACGAGCTCGCCGGGGTCGACGTCGAGGGTCGTGGTCCAGCTCGAATTGGGGGGCAAGAGGATGGTGTCAATGCCAGGCTGAGCGCTCATGGCGTAATCCAGATCCGCACCGCGCGCCGAGGCGTAGTCAACGAGAACACGCGTCGAGTCGTCGGGAGAATCCAGAGAGAGAACCTGCCCCTCACTGAGTTCATGAACGGTATGAGGTGACTCTCCGTCGCTCCAGATTTGAAGGCGCCCTTGCGCGTCAGCGCCCAGGGTGTCGATGGAGAGCTCCACCGTGTCGGCGTCATCGAGGTCGGTGAGTTGGAAGAGGTTGCCCTTGAGGTCAATGACCGTGCCAGTGACGGGGTCAGTGCCCACCGAAAGGGAATTCGGCGTGGGAGGATCGAGGCTTTCCAAAACAGCGACGAAGTCCCACGTCGAGGTATTGTGGTCGTCGCCGAGAAGCGAGGAGGAGATCTCGATCTGGAGGGTGCCATCGGAGGGCACGACAATCTGCCGGGTTGGCGAGACATGCAGGGCCCGAGGGCTGTGGCGGGCAAAGTCGTTGGAGCCAGTGACGGTGAACGTCGGCATAGGAAGCCCCAGAGAGTGCACGGTGATCGCGAACCATTGGCCGGCCTGGGCCTCGAAGTCGAAGGTGCTCGTGCCGTCGTCGTCGGCGATGCCGGTGAAGATCAATTCCTCGCCGATGTCGGGGGTGGCCAGCTCCGTGCCGTCGGCCTCTTCGAGGTCGGCTTGAGCGGCCAATACCTCAGCCTCGTCAGGCTCGGGGACGCACAGGCTCTCATCAGTCAAGAAGGTGCCGTCGCCGCAGGTGATCTCACCGTCGGGGATGCAGGTTCCCTGGCCGGCGTCAAATCGCGTCCCCGTGGCGCAGATGGTGTCGACGGGCGCGCAGCGACCCTGATCGTCGAGTTCGGTATGCTCGGCACAGTCGCCTCCGGTGGCCACGCATTCGCCGTCGACGAGTTGGGTTCCTTCGCCGCAGTCCGTGGAGCCCGAGGGCACGCAGGAGTCGGAGGCCTCGTCGAAAGTGGTGCCCTCGCCGCAGTCGGTCGAGTCCATGTTGACGCAGGTCGAGCTCGCTGAATCGTAGACCGTGCCCGCGCCACATATAAGAACGCATTGGCCGCCCACGGCGTGGGTGCCAGGGCCACATTCGAGATCTGCAGACTCCTCGCCGCCACAGGCGCCGCCCCATAGTGCGAAGAGAAAGAGCGCGAAGAACCGGGTATGCCAATAGGACATTTTACACCACCAGAAATTGAGGAAGCTCCAAACTAAAAAAGGCCCCGAGAGGCGTTCCCCTGAAAGATATCCGAGGGATTGTTTTAAGTATGGCGGCGTGATCCGGGGTGCGCAAGTCCCGGCGCGCTGGCGTTCTCGAACCGCGCGAAACACAAGAGAATCTTGAAGGCGTACCTCGCCAGTCAGGATTACTCCCCTATCAATTTACCCCTCACCCACGCAAAACGCCTCCGCACTGGGCAGATCCAGCAGGAAATCACCTACCAACTCACGCTGGGCCCGCGTCGGCAGCACCTGCTGAAATTTACTCAGCCGATACTCCGGCAGCGCCGCGATGATATCATCCCAGGGCAGCGAGTCCTGCCAGAACTCCCGGGTACTCATCTCCTCCACAGCTTCATCAAAGCCACCATCCAGGAGCCCTTCGCCCTCGAGGCGCAACTTGAGGTTGTCGCTGGTGACCTTCCACCCATAGAGCTCGCGGAGGATGAATTTAATGGTCGTGTTGATGCGGCCCCCGGCGAAGGTCCACCAGGTCAGCTCGCCGGCGCCACGCTCGACGGGGCGGGCGTAGCCCTGAAGCACGGGCGCCAGATCTCTTCGGTAGTCCTCAAGCGATCGCCAGGCGCTCTCGTGGAGGTAGCTATATCGCTCGTCGGAGCGGAGCACTTCTCGCATCATCTCGCAGAGCTCGCGGCTCAAGAATTGCGGTGTAAATCCTCCCCAGCTCGGCTTTTTTCCCTGCGGTGCGCGAACGACCTCGATGCGGCGTCGTTGGAAGTCCACGTGGCCCACGTCCCAGGCGCGTCCGCCGAGCAAAAATGAGCTCTGGTCTTCGAGGAGTTCGTCAACGAATCGCTGCTCTAGGGAACCCAATTCTTTTCCGCCTCGCGTGATCACTGAGAATAGCTGCGGGCTGCTGAAGACGGCGTATAGCTCCATGAAATTTCGCCGACCGTAGGTCTTCTCCGCTGCTTCGCCGAAGGTCAGAGTGCTGCCCATGGGAAAGAGATAGTCAATCTCTACCATGTGGTCGATCAACTCATCGAATTGCTGAGCACTCACACCGGCGAAATCGGGCACTTTTGACAGGGTCTCCCAGGCGCCCGCTCTCGTGATGCTGCCATAGGCGATGGCCATGGCGAGCAGTTGATGGACCAGAACCGGCCA
>SKQC01000121.1 GCA_007119175.1 Myxococcales bacterium
GCCGCGGACCCCAACGGCTAAAAGCGGCCAGGCTGGCCGCGGACCCCAACGGCTAAAAGCGGCCAGGCTGGCCGCGGACCCCAACGGCTAAAAGCGGCCAGGCTGGCCGCGGACCCCAACGCTTGCTGATCAGAATAATGAAAAAGATCGAAATTGCTCGGCTTCTTCGGCGCTGCCCCAGATGCGAACCGAAGATTCCTGCCACATCGCCGGGGGATTCCAGAACGACTCGGAGGGCAGCGACGGCGGCGAGGTGCCGTCGGCGTCGGCGTCGAGGTGATTCTGGACGGCCGTCAGGCTGTGGACGCCCGATTCCAGGGCGTTGACCAGGGCTGCCAGATCGGCGACGGAGCCCAAAATCTTTCCGTCGGAATGGGCACTCTCGATGCGCGGCAGCAGTCGGTCGAGACGGGGGACGATCTTTTGTAATTTCGAGACCTGATCGACATGGGGCGCCACCGCCTCGTCATCGGCCACGTTTTTAAGGCGCATCCGCACATTAAATAAGCGCTCTTTGATCTTGGGCGCCATCGACTCCAGGCTCTTCACCATGGTCGGCAATACCTCGCCGGCATCGAGGCATACCGAGAGTTTTAGCGCCGTATTCTCCAGATCTTCGACCAGTGGATCCACGAGCTGCAACGCCTCCTCTTCGCTTCCCGCCGCGACCAATTCCAGCACCTCCGATGACGCCTCTTCGGCCTCCTCGTCGGCCGTCGACGGGTCAAAGGCCCGATCGCCGAATTCGACGCCCTGTCGCTTCGCCCTGCCGAGCAATTCGCGAATCGTCTCCCGCAGCTCGCCAATTGTCTTTTCCACCATTTCAATGGCCCGATTACCATCGCCTGCGCGCTCCCGAACCGCCTCCAGCGCTCTATTGACCTCTTCCAGCGCCTCGGCACCTTCCGGGGGGACTTCGCGGGCATGGCTTATCGCCTCGGACCACTGTCGGCGCGCCTGCTCCAGGCTCTGTTCGAGATGCTCCGTGGGCAGTCCCCACTCGCGGCGACGCTGAATCGCGGCCTCCGCGCTCTGATCTATCGCTCGGGCAGCTTCGTTGAGCTCGGCGATCTTCTCCTGGGTGGGAGCGACCTGCTTTAGCCCGGTGAGCGCCGTCTGGTAGGCGGCATCGAGCTCGTTGGATAGCTGCGATGCCTCCACCTCGTAGCGCTGGGTGAGCGGGAGCACGAGCGGCCGCTCGTTTTCGGTGGCTCCGGCGGCCACGCTCACTGTCGTTCGCCTTAGAATCTTGAGCGCTTTTTCGAGTTTACCCACGTTGAGCAGTTTTGATCTGGCGTGCAGGATATTGGCCTTCTCCCACAACTCGAGTCCCCGCTGATAAAGGACAAAGGCCCGATTGACGCCGTCGGCAACCTCGCGATCAATCGCCGCGCTTTCGCCTCCCCAGAATTTGTCGCGCTCGTCGAAATACCAGCCGTACTCATCGCGCAGCCGCTCAAGCTTTGCTCTGCTCTGCTCGAGCCTGCTCTCCCAGGCCGCCAGATCGTGGCGCAATACGCCCAGTGCCCGCCGCCGGCGCCGAAAGCGGGCCACCACGTAGGTAAACGCCAGCAATACGAAGAATAAAAATCCGCCGCCGGGGATGGCGCGGGCCAAAAAGAAATGGCGCACATCACTGCGCTCCAGATCACCCTCGGCATGGCTAATACATTCGCGAATGCGGAGCAGATCGGGCTCTTCGACGAGGCGAGCCCGTCCGGCCAATTGGCGGCATTGCTGCAGCGTCTCCGCCGCCGAGGTGGGACCGCTCCAGTCGCGGTCACGGCGATCGCCGATGGCCGCGAGGATGGAGGCGATCTGCTCGTCGAGATCGTCGAGCGGCGCGATATGCTCCAGATAGGGCTCGAGGCGACGTTCGACCTCATCGCAGACCTGATTTACCTCCTCGGCGGCCTCCACCACCACCTCCGGGGTCTCTTCGAGCTTGTCCTGGGCATCGAAATGATGTTCTGCCGTTTCCAATTTCTCGAGCAGCGCAGCGCGCAACTCGTTGTCCTCCGGCAGCGAGTCCTCAACTCGGCTGCGGAGCGCCGAAAACCGCTGCTGCGCCGTCGGTAAGAGGTCTTCGACGGACGCGATTTTTCGCTCGCTTTCTCGCTGGAAGGTGGCGAGCCGATAGTCGATGGCCGTGCTCAACAAACACATCGCATTATCGTAATTCCGCCGGCGAAATTGCCTGTCAAAACGGGAGGTTTCGACGATGTCGGCGACCATCTCTTCGTCGAGCCCCAATTGCTGCCAGCGCTCGCCGACGTGGACGCCGAAGGAGCGATTGACGGCGCCGACGACGATCACCACGTCGGTGTCGAAGTCTATTTGATCGGCCTCGCCCCACTGCTCGGCAACGAACCTGGCGTATTCATTGGCGTTGTCGTGATCTCGGCTGCGCCCTCCCGAGGGATCCGTGACCGAGACCAGGGCGCCGTAAAACCCGACGCCGGCGCGCTCATTGTGGTTGCGATAACAGGCGCGAAGCGAGTTGTAGCGTGGCCCGTCGAGCCCCCGCGCCACACCGAGATGCTCCCGGGGCTCCAGCTCCGGGACGCCGTCCCACTGCCCGGCGGCGGCGGGCAGCGAAAAAGCCACCACCGTCGCCAAAACGGCGAGACCGAGGATGAGTGGTGATGCTCTATTCGTCCCAGCAGATGGCGTCATCATCGTTCCGACCGCCGTACGTCTCGGGGAGTGATTTGCTGCAGATATAAGACAGGTCGAGCCATCGTAACAAATCGACGGAATTGACAGAAGCGGCTGTTCAACCATAGCCGTCTTGCTCCATTTTCACGACGCCGTCGAGCTCATAGCGTCGACGACCAGGGCTCGGTATTTTCATCACCGCGAATATCGGCCTCGAGCACGTAGGACGGACAGACGTATTCGCGAACGTAGGACACCGTATGCCTGGCCAATTCGTCGAGCATCTGCGCCACATTCTCGTCGGTGCAATGTCCCTGCTCGTCGAAGGCCTGTTGCACGCCGGCGACCGAGACGGCGCCGGGCAATACGACGGCACCGACGTGAGCGCATACACCGCGCAATTGCTCCAGGCTTTTGATGGCACCGATGCGCCCGGCGGCCACCCCCAGAAGGGAGACGGTCTTTCCCTGCAAAACCGATGGAAATCCCAGATTTTCGATGATCAGCTTCGTCATCGCAGCAAAGGTGCCGTGATATTCCGGCGTGGCGATCAACACGGCGTCGGCCTCCTCGATGGCCCGGCGAAGCTCCTTTGCGTCCTCCGTCAGCGGCTGTCCGGGAAATGCGAGCTCCATCTCACGGGCATCAAATTCGATGACCTCCGCGCCGGCAGCCCGGATTCGCTCGTTGACCACGCCGAGCGCTCGCGAGGTGTAATTGTCGGGTCGACTGGTTCCGGAAATGCTGATGATGGGTTTCATCGAAAGCCTCGTTGGGCAGTTGCGGTTGGATGATTACATCGAAGTTATTGCAGCTCAGATGGGGTCGAGCAAGCGATGAGCGCGTGGGATGTGGAACCTTGCGTGACCATAGAGCCACTCGCTATGACAGGTTCCCTTGCTGTGAAGTTGTCTTGCGAGAGTAGCCCATGTGCCGAATGCGAATTTCTATACGACACCGATTTAGCTTTTCCATTCTACTGACGCTCAGCCTGACCATCTGGGCATGCTCCGGCGACGACGATCACTCGCTCGACGACGACGTGGGCTTCGTCGACGCCGGCGAAGATGTCGATACCGCCCCTTCCACCGATCCGGATACGGCGCCAGGACTCGACGCCGATGCCACGGAGCGATCAGACGCCGACACCGATGAGCCACCGAGCGGCGACGCCGATGGCGAGCCCTGCGAAGACGACGACGATTGCCTACATCAAGTGTGCTTAAGCGATGACTCGTGGCCCGGCGGCCACTGCACGACCAACGGATGCAGCGAGGACTCCGACTGCGCTACCGACTCAGAGTCCGGTGATGCGATCTGTGTCGATCATCCCCAGGAGGGGGCGATCTGTGTGCGGAGCTGCCTGACCGGTGCCGAAGATGCCTGCCGAGAGGGCTACGACTGCCAGCATCACGACTCGTCGGGGGGATGGTGCGCACCGACGGTCGAGACCTCCGGCGAGATCAGCCAGGGTTTTTCTGTTAGCTGCACAGAATCGAACGACGGCGTGGCCACCTTCGACTACGATATCGACCCGTCGACCACCTCCTATTTTCTGGGGATTACCGCCGATAATCCAGGCCAGATCACCCCGGATCGCATTGTCTTGCCCGACGACTCGGAGATCGATTTTTCACAGGCCAATCACTTTCAGGCGCGGCCCGACTTCAATCAGCAGAGCCTGGTCCCACTGCAGATCCCCGCCTCGCCGGCCTTTGAAGATCAACTCCAGAGCGGCTCCCATACTGTGGAGGTGGCGACCTCGTTGGAGTCGCCCTGTCTAACCGTTATCGAAGACCAGGAGAGCGAACATATCATCGACCTCAATATCTATCTGGTGGGATTGAACGCCTTTGATTTGACGCCGACCACAGCCGGCTCCCACGAGGATTTTCAGACTGTCCTGACAGAATTGGGCGACATCCTGGCTCAGGTCGATATCGGGATCGGTGAGATTCGCTATCCCGCTCTACCCACCGACGTCATCGAGCAATATCGGATCTTACAGCACGAAGACGACCTGCCCGAGCTCATCGCCTACTCCGAGCCTCCGGGAGAAGGCGAAGGCGATCATCTGAGCCTCAATATCTTCATGCCCCAGGCTATTTTGTATGGCGTGCTGGGCACGTCGATGGGAGCACCGGGGATGGCCGGCGTGCACGGCGGCTGGTTTAGCGGCGTTGGCGTCACCGGCGAGTATATCGGCGACGGTGACGACGACTGGGGCAATCGGGCCACGGCGCTGGCGATGGCCCACGAGATCGGACATTTTTTAGGTCTGGTGCATACCAGTGAACTCGACGGGCAAACCTTTGACTACCTCGATGATACGGACCAATGCACCGATCTCGATCCCGACGATCTGTCGGATTGCCCGGACTGGGGCAATCTGATGTTCTTCGCCGCCGATCTGGAAAACCAGGCGCTGACCGACGATCAGGGCTTCGTGATGCAGACCAATCCGCTGACGAAATAACGCCCTTAGCTCGGCGTAATTCTTGCATAATATGAGCGAGTGTCTGTATTACTAACGCCGCAGTACTCCCCTTTAGCGGCCAGGCTGGCCGCGGGCCCCACTTTAGGTTCGGGCTAGCAGCCCGAATGGCGGCCAGGCTGGCCGCGGGCCCCACTTTAGGTTCGGGCTAGTAGCCCGAATGGCGGCCAGGCTGGCCGCGGGCCCCAGCCGGTACGCCCCTTTAGCGGCCAGGCTGGCCGCGGGCCCCAGGGGCTGAACGCTTACCTTTTTTTAGAGAGATCCATGTATTTGATTAAAAAAATGACGGTGACCCTATTTGTGGTCGCCATCGGCGCCTGGGGCTGCTCCGGTGACGATTCGGAGATTCCGGTGATCAACGAGAGCGAGGGCACATCTGACGTGGGAGACGACGTCCAGGTCGACGCCGGCGACACCGAATATGACGCCGGCGAGGATCGCCCGGCTCACGCAGACGGCGACGAATGCGAAGACGACCAGCAATGTGTCAACGACGAGTGTCTGGCCGACCCGGCGTGGCCCGGCGGCCACTGCACCACCCGGGAATGCTCCACGGACACCGATTGCGCCGGCGAGCCCGGTGATAATATCTGCGTCGATCACCCCGATGAGGGAGCGATCTGTGTGCGGCGCTGCCAGCCCGGTACCGCCGACACCTGCCGTGACGGCTACGAATGCCGACCCCATACCGCGTCCGACGGCTGGTGCGCCCCGAAGGTCGATATGGTTCCGGAATTCTATACCGGGTTTACGCCTATCTGCGCCGAATCGTCGGATGGCGTGGTGAGCTTCGAATATGAGATCGACCCGTCGACGAATTCCTATTTTCTGGGATTGATCGGTGAATCCACCGGCGTCGTATCTCCCCTGAATATCGCCCTCCCCGACGGCGAGACGATCGATTTCGAGGAGGATAACAACTTTCAGTTGCGCCCCAATTTTCACTTCTCCGGCCTGGCAGCCCTGCTCATCCCGGGCTCTCCGCCATTTACCGACCAACTGCAGAGCGGGGAGCATATTTTCGAGGCATCGACGGCCACCTCCTCGGCATGTCTATACGTCATCGAAGATCGGGAGCCGACCAATGCCATCGATCTGTCCATCTATCTGGTCGGTCTGGAGGGAATGGATCTGACGTCGACGACGGCCAATACCCACGGCGATTTTCAAGAAATTCTCGACGATGTCGATGAGCTGCTCAGCCAGGTCGATATGTCGCTGGGAAAAATCCGCTACGTCGATCTCCCCCTGGACGTGATCGAAGAGCATCGAATCCTGACCCATGATCAACAATTGACCGAGCTTCTGGCCTATTCACAGCCTCCCGACGACGGCGGTGAAGGACTGCACGTGAATCTATTCATCACCGAGTCCTTTACCTACGGCGCGCTCGGCGGCTCGATGGGAGCTCCCGGCATGGCCGGATTTCACGGCACCTGGTTTAGCGGCGTCGGCGTCAGCGGCGAGTATATCGGCCATGAGAGCGGACACTGGGGCAATTCCGTCATCGCCACGGCCATCGGCCACGAGATAGGCCATTTTTTGGGCCTGCTCCACACCAGCGAGACCGACGGGGAGACCTTCGACTATCTCGACGACACCCCGCGATGCGAGCAGCCACTGCCGGATTCGATGATCGACTGTCCCGACTGGGGCAACCTGATGTTTCCGGCCGCCCACCCGGCCAATCGCGACTTAAGCGATGATCAGGGCTTTGTATTGCGGGCCAATCCACTGTCGAGATAAGCGACGCTCCCTCCCCCTTTCCGGCGGTGTTTGCGCCGACTGATCTACCAGCACCCGCCCTCCGGATTGTCGGGATCGTCGACGATCCAGTCTTCCTGGCAGATATAGAGTTCGGGACACTCATCGTTGTCGTCACATCGCTGTGAGCAGACCCCCATCATGGAGCACCCGTAGTCAGAGGGGCACGATTCGTCGGCCGAACAGGTAGTGGTGCACCGGCCCTTTTGCGCCCCCCCGGAGCATATGGCGCCCTCGCCGAGGTCGCATTCGTAGCCCGTATCGCACTCTTCGCCCAGCGATGTAGAGCCGACGCCGACGTGCCAACATTCAGTACGCCCGTCACCACTTGCGTCATAGCAGCCGTAGCCGTCACGAGGACAATCGGCGTCGCTGGAGCAACTGGCCACACAGGATCCGGTGATAATCGGCATCCCCGTATCATCGACCAGGCTATAACCGGCTCCCGTACAGTGACTATCCGCCGGACATTGCTCATCCTCGGAGCAATTGGCAATCCGACAATAGCCCTCATGGAGGGACTGCCCGCCGGTATCGGCCGAAAGACAATCGGGGCTCAATGTGGTCGGGTCGGAGACCTCGCCACATTGGTCGTCGTCGTCACACGCCTCGCCAATGGTCTCATTGACGACGTCCTGAATACAGGATTTGACGAAGCCGAATTCGGTATCGCCGCAATACCAGCCCTCGGGGCATTCCACCTCTTCATCGCCGCAATGCTGCGAGCAGATCGCGTCGCCGGTGGGCTCGAAATCGTCGTCATATTGGGTGCGGCAGACGGCGTATTCGCCGATTTCACCGCACTCCTCGCTCCACTCACAGGAGTCGCCAAAATCGCTGGAGCCAGTGCCCTTATGCCAGCACTCTTTTTGACCGTCGAGATTGGCGTCGTAACAGCCGTAATTATCCCGCGGGCAATCGCTGTCGTCGTCGCAGATATTGACGCAATATCCGATGGACAAAAGGATCGTCCCTGTATCGTCGAAAAAGGTCCCGTCATCGGCACAGCGCGTGCCCTCCGGGCAGACATCGTTGCCGGAGCAATTCATCGTACAAAAGCCCCCTTTGATGGTCGACGAATGCTCGTCTCCCTCGTCGAGGCAGCGATCGACACCGCGAATATGATTGGTGGCGCTATTGCAGTCGTGATGAGATTCACAGGCAAGGCCGATCTCATCGACCTTTGGCTGTAGACAGACGTGGTGATTGGGATCGCATTCCCAGCCATCGGGACATTCCACATCGCCTATATCGCAGCGCTGGGAGCAAAAGAAGATATTCTCCGGCTCCTCGTCGATGAGATACGAGCCGTCGAGCAGACAGACGGCGCCGTAGCCGATCTCGCCGCAATCTCGGCTCAACTCGCAGGTGTCGCCGAAATCCTCGTCGTCAATTCCCATATGCCAGCACTCGTCGCGGCCGTCGCCGTTGGCGTCATAGCAGCCGTAGCCCTCACGCTCGCAGTCATCGTCGGAGTCGCAAGATGGCACGCAGACATGGCTATCCCAGGACTGCATCTGTCCCACATTGCCCCGAAATAGCGCGTCTTCGGCACAATGCGTCCCGTCGGGACAATGCGAATCCTCCTGGCAGGTCACCGTGCAAAAGCCGCCGAACATCAACGAGCTTTCCTCGTCGATACAATAGGTCGACGACGAATCCGGGGCGTCTTCGCCGACCGTGGCGCAATGCTCATCTTCGGTACATCCGCTTCCGACGTGGGGTACGATATCACAGTCGTTATCTGTGATGCTCGTACACTGGCCGCCGGAGGGACAGCAGTCGTTGTCGTCGATGCACTGCCATTGTTCGCGCTGAACACAGCGCGAGGCACAGGCGTAAGCGGAGCGCTCCGGATCGTCGAAATAGGTCTCCACGGCTCCCCAGGTACAGGTATCGTCGGGATCTTCGTCGGGGCATTCACCGTCGGTGATCGGACAGTCGCCATCGCACCACTCGTGGGCCTCTTCAAATTCACCGGTACCACAGACAAACCCACAATCTGGATCGGGACCGTCGGGACAGTCGATATGACAGCAGAGATCGTCGCTTCCGGGCACGTCGTGGACCCA
>SKQC01000422.1 GCA_007119175.1 Myxococcales bacterium
TCATCGCCACCACATCCGGCGATAAGTGCCAGAATTGCGCTCAATACCACACCTCGAATCGTCCACCTCATACTGCACCTCTTCATTGGTCGAGTAGAGAAATCTTCCCTTCGTTTTGCGTACCAACCTGCGGCCCCCACCAGTAACCATTCGATGTTGGGGAGTCAAATCAACTTCAGCAATTTCACAAAAATGACACAGGCCCGCGGAGGCACCGAAAATGGTGCCTCCGCGGGCCTGTTGGTGGAGCAGCGACGACCTGGTATTAGCGTCGCGGTTTGCGCTGGCCGGATTCGCGCTGAGTTTCCGCTGCTTCGACGGTTCCCGTCAGCAATCCGAATCCGACCTCACCGGTGTCAAAGGAGTCGCCGGGGAAGGCCGCCAACAGGATGCCCACTTCTCCGTCATCAATATGTCTGACGGCCGAACTGGCGCTGCGCTGGCCGAGCTGGGCGGCATCACGGGAGTTCGAGACAAAAGAGTCGCCGGGGAAAAAGGAGTCGCCGGGGAAAAAGGAGTCGCCGGGAAAGAAGGAGTCTCCCGGAAAGGCCCGGTCGAAGATCTGAGCGATCTGGCCCAGAGCACGGCGATCGGCCTGTTGCTTCAGCGAGTTCGTTCCGGAAGCGGCTTTGATATCAATATGCGCCCGCTCACTGACGTTCCCGTCGGAATCAATAAAATAAATGAACAATCTTCCGGTCGCCGTCTTTTCTTCGGCGTCGAAAGTAGAGTCGCTCCCGGAGGCAAAATTGACGTTATTCGCAAGCCAGCCGACAAATTGTTGGCCCGAAAGTCCATCCTTGTGATCAGCGTGTAATTTCCGCACAGCCGCATCAGAGACTTCGATGTCCAGACTGGCGGCGCTTGCCTTTTTATCGGCTGATCGACTGTCTCCGCGGCGTTTATGGGGAGTCCGTTCATCGGACGATGTACTGCTATCGCGCTCCAATTGCTTTCGATCAGGACGTTGTTGTGCTTCGGCATCGTCTGCTCCGAGCATTGACATTCCGCCGAGTGCCAACACTGTGATCAGGACAGCGACAATGGCTTTTAATTGAGCATTCATTTTAGACCCTATTTATTTATGGACAGGGAAAATTTAGGCGATCGATCCGGTCAGAAAAACTAATATCAAAACGCGGTACGGATGCGAATGTACAGCGTCTTGAAGACGAAATCACTCTGCGTTTTATTCATCGACGTTTCGTCTGCCTGATAACGGCTTCACGATGTAATGGGGCGGAAATTGCTTTTCTGGCGTTTAGATTTGTCGATCGGGAACCAACTCATGTCCGACGACAAATTTAGCGGGGAAGAGGCATTGTGGACGACCGCGGTCGCCGTCTCGGCATTTTCAGCAAATAGGAGCGAGTATGAAATTTGCCATGTGGTCGCTATTCGTGGCTCTCACCCTTGCAGTGTCCGGCACTGCTTCGGCGGAGGTCTCGGAGATGTCGGGAACCTATCAACTCGACCAGGAGGCCAGCGACGATCTTGTGGAGGCATTCGAGCCGGCCATTTCCGAGATGAGTCGTTTTCGCCGTGGCTTTGCCCGGCGAGCGATACGGCGTAAAGACGGCCCCGATGAGGTGATGAAAATCGAGTTGAACGACGAGGAGATCGTCATTCACGCCGGCGATAGTCCGGCCATGGAAATACCGCTCAATGGAGAGGTCATCGAATACGAGGATTCCAGCGGCGATATCCAGCAGGTCAGCGCCAAAGTGCACGATGAGTTCGTCGAGGTCCATACGCGAATCAATGAGGGTGAATATACCGCCGAGTATCGGATTGGCGATGGGGGGCAGCGCCTTGAGATTGATATGGTGATGGATATCGATCGGCTCCCGAAAAAGGTGGATTATCGGATTGTCTATCGGCGACGTTGAGCTGAGATTTCGTCTCCTTTTCATTCGCCGACAAGCCATCATACTTAATGGAAGCGATCGATTGCCTTGCCGTAATTTTAAACGAGATCTTTTATGAGACTGCGCTGCCTGACACTGCTCATTTTTTGCGGTTGCTTTTGCTGGGCTGGATGCTCCGACGACGAGTCGTCACCCAACGAGCCGGCCGACGCAGGTCAGATCGACGCCGATGACGGCGATATCGATGCCGAGCATCACGGCGAGTGGCCGGCACATTGCTTCGATGGAGTGGTGAGCGGCGACGAAACCGACGTCGACTGCGGTGGCTCGTGTCCCCCATGCCAATTCGGGCGTGACTGCGAGGAGCCCGATGATTGCGAAAGCGCTGTCTGCAACGAAGACCTGATGATCTGCGTCGCCGAGGATTGCCCGTTTTATTGTCACGGAAACGGCGAATGCGTCGACGGCGATTGCGAGTGTTATGAGGGGTATATGGGCGACGATTGCTCGGAGCAGTCCTGTCTGCTCGACTGCTCCGGAAACGGCGAATGCGTCGACGGCGTCTGCGATTGTGACTCGGGATGGTCGGGGATTGCCTGCACAGAGGAGGGCAGCTCCAGCGGAGATTGTCCCGACGGTTGTTCGGGCAACGGGCAATGCTTTCAACAAGAATGCTTCTGTGATCCAGGCTGGACCGGGCCGGATTGCTCCGAAGAGGATGGAAGCTCCAATGCCGGTTGCCCCAACGACTGTCACGGCAACGGAGAGTGTATCGACGGTTTTTGTGCCTGCTATTCGGGTTGGACGGGGCCGGATTGTTCCCAGCCACAGCAGCAACAATGCCCCAATAATTGTTCCGGCAATGGATCGTGTATCGACGGCAATTGCCACTGTGACCCGGGCTGGAGCGGGCCGTCGTGTGGCAACGAGGGATGAGCTTGGCTGCGCTCCCCCCTCCGGCGCGCTGGAGGGGGGAGGGATGGCCCATTAGATATTATCGATGATCTCGTTGAGGGTCTGGCTCGGTCGCATTGCCTGCGAGACCGTCTCTTCGTCGGGTAGATAATAGCCCTTCATATCGACGGACTGGCGCTGGGCGGCGATCAATTCCTCGTTTATCTGCTCTTCTCTCGACGAGAGTTTTTCAGCGATCTGCGAGAAGTGCTGCGCCAACTCTTTATCCTCATTCTGGGTGGCGATGGCCTGCGCCCAGTACATGGCCAGATAAAAATGACCGCCTCGATTGTCGATCTTTCCGACCTCTCGAGCCGGCGATTTGTTGTTGAGTAGATATTTTGTGGCCGCCTTATCGAGGGCGTCCGACAAGATCCCGGCCCGGCCGACATCGAACGTATCGGCGAGATGGCCGAATGAGGCCGCGAGAGCCAAAAACTCACCCAGAGAATCCCAGCGAAGATAATTGACCTCGCGGAATTGCTGGACGTGTTTGGGCGCCGATCCGCCGGCGCCGGTCTCGAAAAGCCCGCCGCCGTTCATCAGGGGCACGATGGAGAGCATTCGCGCGCTCGTACCCACCTCGAGGATGGGAAATAGATCTGTGAGGTAGTCGCGCAGCACGTTTCCGGTCACCGAGATGGTGTCGTCGCCATCGCTCATGCGTTCCAGCGAAAAGCGCATCGCTTTTTTGGGGGACATGATCCGAAGGTCCAGATCAGCGGTGTCGTGGTCTTTGAGATAGACGTCGACCTTCTCCATGAGGCGAGCGTCGTGGGGGCGGTCCCCGTCGAGCCAGAAGACGGCCGGCGAGCCCGTGGCGCGGGCGCGGTTGACCGCCAGCTTGACCCAGTCCCGGATTGGCCCGTCTTTGGTCTGGCACATCCGCCACAAATCGCCGGTATCGACCTCATGGGTGATAAGTACATCGCCACTTTCGTCGACGACGTGGACCTCACCGGGCCCCTCGATCTCGAAGGTCTTGTCGTGAGAGCCGTATTCTTCGGCTTTTTTGGCCATCAAGCCCACGTTGGGAATGCTCCCCATCGTCGTCGGGTCGAAGGCGCCGTGTTCTTTGCAATAATCGATGATCTCCTGATAAATCGGGGCATAACTGCTCTCCGGGATCACCGCTTTGGCCTGCTGCTGTTCGCCGTCGGGGTTCCACAACTGTCCGGAGTCGCGGATGACCACCGGCATCGAGGCGTCGATGATGGTGTCACTGGGCACGTGCAGATTGGTGATGCCCTTGTCGGAATTGACCATCGCCAGATCGGGGCCGCGCTCGAAGATCGATTCGATCTCAGCTTCTACCTCCGCTCGCTTGTCGTCGGGAAGTTCGTCGAGTCGCGAGACCAGGTCTCCGAATCCGTTTCGAACGTCGACGCCGAGCTCATCGAAGGTCTCCCCGTATTTTTCAAAAAGATCTTCAAAATATGCTTCCACGGCGTAGCCGAAGATGATGGGGTCAGAGACCTTCATCATCGTCGCCTTTAAGTGGATCGAAAATAAAATCCCTTTTTCGCGGGCGTCGGCCACCTGCTCTTTGAGAAACGAGACCAGGACGTCTCTTCTCATGACGGCGGCGTCGATGACCTCTCCCTCGAGGAGGGCGAGGTCTTTTTTGAGGACCGTTTTTTCGCCGTCCTCGCCGACGTGGACGATCGAAATCGACGTGGCTTCCGGCATCGTCATCGACTCTTCCGTGGAGCGGAAATCGCCGTGATCCATGGTGGCCACATGAGTTTTATTATCCGAGGTCCACTCGCCCATTGGAGGCGGGTTTTGTCGGGCATATTCTTTGACGGCCTTCGGCACGCGGCGATCGGAATTGCCCTCTCGAAGCACGGGGTTGACGGCGCTTCCCTTGACCTTGTTGTAGCGGGCCTGGATGCGCTCTTCTTCTTCGTTTTTAGGCTCCTCCGGATAGTCCGGCAAATCGTAGCCCTTTTCTTGCAGCTCGGCGATGGCGTCTTTTAACTGAGGGATCGATGCCGAGATATTGGGCAATTTGATGATATTGGCCTCTTTGGTTTTGGCCAATTCGCCCAGCTCTGCGAGGTCGTCGGACTGGAATTGATCGTCGGTGAGGAGGTCGGGAAAGACCGCCAAAATGCGACCGGCCAAAGAGATATCCCGGGTCTCAAGTTGCACGTCTGCCGAGGAGGCAAATGCCTCGACGATGGGCAAAAAAGACTGGGTGGCCAAGAAGGGAGCTTCGTCGGTCTTGGTGTAAATAATCGTCGGTGCTTTACTCATAGGCATGACTTCTCGTTTGAAGAACGGTCAACGGCGATAATAGAGAGGTAGTGATAATCCTGACTGTGTCTTACTTCGGGGCAAAGGCTACACATCCGCGCCAGTTGCTCAAGCACGAATTTGTTAAAGGGCCTCGCCAATATGGTGGGGATTATTCCGAGAGCTGTGCGCCGAGCTCTTCGGCTTTTTCCCACATCTGCAGATAGCCCTCGGCAGATTTAAAGAGGGGTTCTAGCTCTTCGTCGGTGACGCCGTCGTTGCGGACATCCTCGATGAGCTCCGGGATCAGTCCGATGTGGGCCATGCCCTCTTCGTTGAAGTCGATGGTGCGCTCACCGACCTGAGGTTCGCTGAAGGTGATGTCGCCGGCATAGGACTCGAAGGGATAGGTCACCGGCCCCTCCTGTGGTGTGGAGCAGACGCTGTTGTCGCCAAATCGGGGCCCGGGAGCGCCGGCGAAGCCGTTTAGGTCAAAGCCGAAGCCCTCGGCGGGAAAGCCATCGGCGGCCTCAATAAGCTCGATTCGGTTTTTGAGCTCGTCGATGCGCGAGCCCGGATTGTCGGGATCGCTGCATCGGCCGAAATTGAATTTTGATACTCCGCCGAGTTCGTAGAGCTTGCCGTCGTTGTGATTTCCATGGGAGCCGACGGCCGGATAGTCGTGCTCGCCGAGCATCTCAAAGGCCCGCTTATAGGAGCGGCGCGGCAGGTGGTCGATCTCGATGATCATGCCCCGGTTCATAAGTTCCTGGATTAAAAATTCGCCCAGGTCAGTCAGGCCGTGGTTCTGGCAATAATCGCCCACCAGTGGGTCGCCGAGCAGGGCACCGATGTGGTTGAGGAGGGTGTTGACGGGATCGTCGCCGAATCCGCTCATATCGTTTGGCGGATCGGCGAAATAATCATCGCGCGGCTCGTTGAGATCGCCGAAGGCCACATCGCCGCTGTCGAAGGCGCTCGGCATATCCGGACAGTCCTCGTCGGTGAAATTCGACCAATGCCCGGTTTGAGCGAAATTGCCGAGTTCGATAAATTCGCGGTGACCGTCGCCGGCAGAAAAGGCGTTGTCGAATTTATGAACCGGGAAGATGGCGCGCACACCCTCTTCGTAATAGTGATCCAGGGCGTCGAGCACGTCTTGTTCATCGCATAATTCCTCGCCCTCGTCGGGGACAAGGACGCACTCGAAGAGATTCGAGACCTCGATTCCCAACACCACGGCCATCTTACCGTCGTTGATCACCTCGCGGGCCGCCTCGGGGCTTTCGACGATGCGAAACCATCCCTCGCCGGGACCGCCGGATTGGGCATCGATATAGCGCTCTAATTTTCGTGTTTCTTCGAGGATTCGATCGGCGGCCACCATATCGTCACATGAGTAGCGAATGGGCTGAGTGCCGTCGCCGGCCAACAACTCACAGATCATCTGATTGGATGTGGCGTGCTGGACTTTCAGGCGAAGCCCGCTCAGATAGGCCCGCTCAATCCACTTATAATACTGCGTCTGGTGGGTGGAGCTGTCGTGGGCGCTCGGCCAGTCAATAAACTCTGGATAGCCCTCGGTGTGGTGGTTAAAATCCGGGGTTTCGCCGTTGACGAGGGCGGTCATGACGGCCTCCTCGTCGAGATCGTCTCCGTCGTCGAAGGCAAAGCCGAAGAGGTCGGCGCGGCCCTCCTCGCCGTGAAACATCTCGCAGGAGGGAAGTGCATGTTCGACGCCCAGCGGATGATAGGGCGCGCCGTGGAAGATGCCGGCGCCGCCAAACCCGAAGTTGGACATGATATGGGAGTGGGTCTCGACGAAACCGAAGACCGAGTCGTCTTCGAATTGGGGTGGGTCCACCTCGCCTTCAGCGTCGAGAGTCAGGGCCGGGTATTCAGCGCAACCGTCTGCCTCGTACAGCGTGATAATGGCCGCCTCACTGGCCTGATCTGCCAGACCGGTTGTGCTCAAATAATTATCGGAGCGAAGGTGGCGGAGCTGAAAGCGCTCTTCATCGTGTTCTGATTCCTCGAGCGCCCATTGGGCCCCGGGAAGATAGTCGTCGTCGAGCATGAAGATGTCGGAGAGCAGCTCCGATTTACGCAAAAACTCCTCTTCCTCGATGACGAAATAATGCTCCTCGTCGTCGTAGAATAGATAGGTGCCGAGATCGGAGGCGCGCATAAAAAACGGCGTCGCGTCGTCGGCCTCGTGAGTAGCAAAGCCGAAGCCCTCGCCGTCGTCCGTGGTGGTCAGATGCCCCCCGGACTCATCCTGGGGATCCAGGGCGTCCATCGTGTAGCAGCCGTTGACGAAGCTGTAGATGCCGTCATGTCCCGGGGCGGCAGGCTGGTCGTAGGGATCCGGTTGTTCGGCATCGGGCTCGGTGTCTTCTTCGACGTCTTGCTCAGCATCGGGCTGGTCGGCGTCGGGGACCGTGCTGCCGCCATTCTCCTCGCTGCACGCAGAGGCGAGAATTAAAAAACAGGAAACCATGACAGCCGATTTTGCAAATTTCATAAAATACCGCCGCAAGCGAGAGGATAGCGATCAAAATATTCTACGTATGAGGCTACTGATTCTCGCGGGCGGAGTCCATCGAGGATGGAAATTGCACGGCGGCGCTATCCCATCGACTACGGGCGCGAAGATACGGAAGGCAAGACTTCGGGCTCAGGGCGTTGCCAGGTCGCTCCATTTCAGGGGAGTGCCTCGGCAGATGGCGCGATTGACCGGGATGCCGAGGATCATTTCGTAATAGCGCGGATGTAGGCCGTGGCCGGGGCGGATGCTGCGCACATTGTTGGGTGTGAGTCTGTGGCCGGCCTCGATATCCTGGACGATGAAGAGGGAGCGTCGGTTGATGATGCTCGCCTCTTGCTGCCTGGTCGGCCCGTAGCAAATCGAGCCCATGGCCTTTTCGGTGGTGCGAATTCCGTCGACCATCTGGCGAAACTCATCGGGTTCCATGGCAAATCGGCTGTCCGGAGTCTCGATATCGCGGGACAGGCATAGATGTTTTTCCACCAGCTGTGCTCCCGTGGCGACGGCGGCGATCGGTACCGCCGTGCCCAGTGAGTGGTCCGAGAGTCCCACGGGCAACCCGAATTTTTGTCGAAGATGGGGAATGGTCTCCAGATTGATCTCATCTGGAGGGCTGGGATAGGCGCTATTGGTCTTCATCAATGCAATTTTTTCGGCGCCCTGGCCTCGTGACGCTAAGACGGCCTCTTGAATCTCGAGCAGGGTGGCCATTCCCGTGGATAATATCAGCGGTTTTTTCGTCCGGGCGACGCGCTCGAGCAACGGAATATCTATCAACTCAAAAGAGCCAATTTTGTAGGCCGGCACGTCGAGGGTCTCCAGAAAATCGACCGCCGAAGTGTCGAATGGCGTTGAGAAAATCGGGATCTCTGCAGCATTGGCTCGCGCAAAAAGCTCCTGGTGCCATTCCCATGGCGTATGGGCTTCCTCGTACAGGTCATAGAGCTTGCGACCATCCCAGATGGTGCCGTCGCGGATAAAATACTCGCGCTCGCTGTCGATCGTAATCGTATCGGCTCGGTAGGTCTGGAGTTTGACGACGTCGGCTCCCACATCGGCGGCCACGTCGATCAACTCCAGGGCCCGCTCAAGGCTCTGACCATGGCTGGCTGACAACTCGGCAATGATGACCGTTTTTCGGCGACTTTCGGCGCCTCGATCTTCGAATATCGCCTGGAAGATACAATCTGTTTTCATGGTTTTTCCTTAAGCGTTTAGTTGTGTGAGGACGTCATGCGCCAATACGTAGCCCAAAATGCGGCCAGGCTGGCCGCGGGCCCCAAAGGTGGCCAGGCTGGCCGCGGGCCCCAAAGGTGGCCAGGCTGGCCGCGGGCCCCAAAGGTGGCCAGGCTGGCCGCGGGCCCCA
>SKQC01000379.1 GCA_007119175.1 Myxococcales bacterium
ATCGAGTTTGAGTTCAACTGCGACGGCGAAGCCTGTCACTGCGGGCAATTTGCCGACGGCTGGTCGTATTGGGTCGCCCCGCCCTCGCCAGACGGACAGGTCACGATCACCGAGATGCACCCGGAGACCATCGATCCCGACACCGATGAGATGCGCCACGGAGCGGAGGTAGATCCCACCACCCGACAGGGACAGGGATTTACATCGCTGGTCCCCGACGGCGTCAATCGAATGGAGTCGCTCGATCTCGACCGGACCGCATTGCCGCCGATCTCCGTCGAGCCCTCCGAACTCGACCGCGCCAGCACCATCATCAAGGCCATCGATCACGAGTCGCGATGCAATAACAGCGACCGACAATGTCTGGAATACGTCGAAACCCTCACGGTGCTCGAAGAACCACCAGGCGATGTCTTTCGCCCGCCCTATTTTGGGACCGAAAAACCGCTTCACTACGCCGTCGAAGATCTCGATCTATCCATTCTCCCCGAACTTCCTGCCCTCGACGATGCCATCTCCTGGGACGACGCCCTGCTCCGGCTCCAATCGCCGCACCTCGAGCACAACCGTCGCAGCTTTCAGCAGGGGATGACGGCAGCGGTCAATCACCAGGTCCAGCGGGGATACGATCAAATCCCGAACCGTGAGAAAAACTTGGCATTGCTAAAACTCGTCGACGCCGCCGACGGAGATGACGCCGAGAAAAAAGAGCAACTCGCCCGGTATGTCGTCCAGCACGCAATCGACCTCTTTTATATCCACAACAAAGCGCTAAACGCCGACATCTGTGGCGCCTGGGAGGGCGCCGGTGGGTTTAACGGCGGAAATTTTGCTCCCATCATCGTGGCGGCGACCCTGATGGGCCGCGACGACTGGCTCGAGACGGTCGACGATAACCTGTCGACCCGCGACGGACAGCAGTGCTTTGCCGAAACCGGCTTTATTCAGGCCAACCCCGAAGAGCGGGGAAAGGGAATCCCCACCTTCGGCCATCTCAATACCTCGATCTACCCCCATATCGGCGACTGTGACGGAAATAATCGAAACTGCGCCAGCGTCGGCGGCTCCAGCTCGGCAGACTACGAATTATACGACGGACTGGCCGACGGCGATCCCCTGAGCAATACCGGCTCCCCGACCACCTACCAATCCTGCTGCACCCACGGGGTCTGGCTCGGCGCCGCTCTGACGCTGTGGCTGATCCCCGAGGCGCGGGCAAATGTCCCGGACAATGCCCGCCACTTTTTAGAATATATGGAGCGAGCGCGCACACTGGGCGTCGAGCACGGCCAGGATTTCGGCTCCTACAGCAATCCCGAAAACGACGACGTCACCCCCTTTGATTCCGGTTACAGCCACTCCCACTTCTACGATATGTGGGACGAGTACAAAGCCTGCTCCGACGATCAATCCTGTGAAGGCATGAACGATGGCGCCGACTGACGGCCTCTTAGACTCCCCAATATCCGCTGCCGCAGACGAAAATCTAGTGTTCTTTCTGCAGAGTTCGAAATCAGTCCTCTGCCGTCGGTTGCCTGAGACTGGGGCGATGGGCGACCTTACGGAACCTGTGACTCGGTCATGCGGGGGGAGAGCAATCGGTATGGAATGCTGGGGGGTCCATCGAGCTGCGGAGACGTTGCTGCGGGCGCAGCAGCGATGACAAGATGTCATCGGCTCCATATGACTCGGCCAGTGGTCGAGCGATCTTCCCCTCAGCCCGCCCCTCACGGGGCGGACAGCTCCCCCGAAGGGTGAGCGGACTCTTCATATAACTCCAATAGTCGGTAAACGTTGTTCTCCCCTCCAGCAATCGGTACTATCGTCGCAACTAATGACGTTGAAACTGCGCTTCTGTCGATATGCGCTGCCTGTTTTTGGAGATCGAACTAGTGGTCCGAAAGCTCACCTGCCTATTCGCACTTTTATTATTTCTCGCCGCCTGCTCCTCCGATGAGGGAAGCGACCCCGATGCCGGACTCGACGACGTTGGCGACGACGCCGATGCCGATGCCGCCATCGAGCCAGATCCCGATGCCGAGCCCGACGCCGACGTCGACGAAGACCCCGATGTGGAGGTCGTCGACGCCTGTGATTATCAGCTCGATTGCGATGAGGGCACCTATTGCCACGACGGCGAATGTCAGTCGGCGCCAGAATGTAACTCCCCGACCAACTGGCAGCCCTGCGTGACCCTATTAGAGGAGATCGACGAGGAATTGGGACGACGCGCCTATTGCGACGGCGAGTACTGCCAGGTCGCCTGTTGGGTCGATGAGGAATGCCCCGACGGGCATCTATGCACAAACGACGGGGAATGCATCCCCTTTACCGGCGATCTGAGCGGCGAACACCCCGGCGGCGACGAATCCGCCCCCCTTCAGGCCGGGATCGGCGAGGCGTTGATGCATTTTCCCATCGGCCTTCCCTTAGGCGGCTACGGAAATCGCGCCTCCAGCGACGACGGCCGCTACGGCGAATCACTGGCCCAGAGTCACGGCAAGATGCACGGGCTTTACGCCCGCGGCGTGGCCCTCGACGACGGCGAGCGCCAGCTATTATTTTTGCGGGCTCCCATCATCTTTCCCTCCATGGCCGTCCACGAGGCGGTGGCCCGAAATCTTCAGGCCGAAACCGGCGCCGACTGGCGCTCCAGCCTCGTCATCTCCGGCACTCATACCCACTCCGGGCCGGCCCGCTTCTGGCAGATCCCCGACGGCGATACCGTCAGCGGCCCGGGATTGGGCGCGATGGGAATTGGCGAATATCACGACCAGGCCTACCAGTGGCTGGTGGATTCTCTGACCGAGGCCGCCTTCGACGCCATCGACGATCTGGCCCCGGCGAAGATGGGATGGGAGGTCGTGGAATCCTTTGATGTCGACGACGTCATCTCCAGTGACCGCCGCGGCGAGAGCCCGCCATTTGACGACAATCGAGTGTTATTGATGCGCATCGACGACCCCGACGACAACCCCCGGGGGCTGTTGATGAGCTTCGGCACTCACGGCACCATCCACACCGGTCCCTACGCCAACGGTGACGCCCTCGTCGGCGCCGAACGAGTCCTGGAATACGCACTCGGCGAGGAGTACGACCGGAGCGTGCCGGTCATGTATTTCAACCAGAACGGCGGCACTATGTCCCCCCGCGGCGGAAGCGCCGGCCACGACCACACCCAGCGCTTCGAAAACCTGGGCCACCACCTCGTCGACCGCACCTTCGAGGCCATCCAACAGATGGAGACCACCGACGAGTGGTCCTTCAACGGGCACACCCACCGATTTCCCATCATCCACGACTATCTGGGATATTCAGAAAACGAATTTGAGCAATATCTCCACGGCGGATTGATGTGCAGCGGCAGCGGCACCGGCGACGGCTACCACGAACATATGGACCCGGAAAATTATAGCTGTCTGGGCCTTCACACCCTCCTCGCCCACCGCCCGGCCACCCTCTTTTCCAAAAGCCAGATCAGCGCCTTTCAGCTCAATGACCTCACCCTGGTGACCGCCCCCGGCGAGCTCGCCATGTCGCTGGGCTGGCAGATCCAGCGCGAGATTCGCGACGCCTACGGCATCGACCCCTTCGACTCCTTTACCTGGGGCTACGCCCAGGACCACCTTTTATATTTACTGCCCACCAATCTGCGCGGTGAATTGCCTCCCTTTCCGGGAATTTCCACCCCCCAGGCACCCGACGATTATCCGGAATACGCCTTTTCCTTTCTTCAGGGTGGATACGAATCCCAGATGCATCCCTGGGGGCATCGAACGGGCGATTATATCGTCGACCGCGCCGTAGAGGCAGTCGGCCTGTTATTGGGCGAGTCGGTCGACCCGGCCCACCCGATTCCCTATCCCGACGAATTCACCCTCCGTGACAGCGATCCCTTTCCGGTCGACGCCGCCCCGGCCGACGAGGTGGGCGTCATCGTCGACGCCCCCGACGGCGAGGTAGAGCGCCGCGAATACGTCGAAGTCGCCTGGGTCGGTGGCGACCCCGGCGCCGAGATGCCCCAGGCCCCGCGGGCCACCCTGCAGCGCTACGACGAGGTCGAAGAGACCTTTGAACCGGTGATGCTCGCCAGCCACCGCCCCTACGACAATCGCGAATTCGTCATGCTCACCCGCCTGCGCGAGGACGCCGACGAGGTGCGCCGCGAGTGGGTCGTGTACTGGGAAGAGTTGCACGATTTTCCCACCGGCAGCTACCGCTTTCATATCGACGGCCATTACCTCGACGAAGACACCGGCGAGCGCACCTCCTACGAGGTGAGCACCGATCCCTTCGAGCTGGTCCCCTCCACGGAGCTAATAATCGACGAGGTCGATTTTATCGACGAGACGACCCTGTCGTTTCGCTTTAATTACCCCGGCGCCGCCGAGCTCAACGTCAGTGGCACCTCCGGCGACCGCGGCGCCGTCTCAGGCTCTTTTCGGATGCATCACCGCCAGGTCCCCTCCGGTGTGCGCATCCCCGTCGACGCCGACGATATCGACACCGACGATATCACCGTCGACATCGATCGCGCCCAGGGCCCTCAGATCGAGGTGGAGCAACTGACCGCGGTCACGGAGCCCGAAAATAACATTCCCGTCACCCGTATCACCGTCGATCTCGACCGGGCCTTGAGCGACGGCGACGAAATCGACCTCGATATCTCGGCAGCCGATCTCTTTGAAAACTCCGCGACCTTATCGACGACATTGGAGTTCACCCCATGAGCCGCTTCAATTTTCATCGATGGAGGTCTGCCCTCGCCGTCGCCGTAATGTCCGTGATGGCCGTGGGCTGCGATGGCTGCGAGTCGGTCCCCTCCAGCACCACCGACGCACCGGCCCCGGACGACGTGGCCGGAATGTGGCTCATCGCGGACTACGGCTCCGACGAAGAGGGCTGCCACCCCGAAGATGCCACCAGTTCCATCAACCGCCTCCAGATCTCGACGGTGGCCCACGAACAGGAGGCGACCTCCCCGGCAGAGCACCGCATCGACATCCGTCCCTGCCTGTCCGCCGAAGCCTGCAGCGATGAGGTCACCCCGGAAAACGAATTATTCTGGAACGCCGACTACGACCGCGCCGAACAGACCTATCACTTCGCCAGCCCCACCCAGACGAGCCCCGTCGAGATTCAGTGCCGGCTGTCGACGATCCGGACCCTGCTCATCCCCGACGGCTCGGAGCTTGAATTGACCCGGAGCCATTACAGCATCGATCTCCCCATCGAGGGCGACGAGGCCTGCAACAGCGAGCTCGCCGAACAATACCACGCCAATATGGAATGCACTCGAAGCGAGGTCTTTCACCTCGTCGCCCCCGACGACGATGACGACGATGACGATCCTCCCGAGACCTCATAAGTAGTTCCCGTCCGGAAATTCCGAACGGGAAAACAACAAAAACCCCCGCCGGGCCTTTCGACACGGCGGGGGTTTTTGTGCTTCGGATAAGATCCGGCCGCCCACAGAAACAGCCGAACTCTCCTTAGCTCAGTGCCTCAGACGCAGTCACCATCGTCGCAGGTCATCCCGCTGGGACAATCACAATCGTCGTCGCACTGAACCTCGTCGGCCCCGGAGTCGGGCTCTTCGCAGAGGCCGCTTGAGTCGCCACAGACATCGCCGGCATCGCATTGCTGGTTACAATCGCAGGGCGTTACGCATTCCCCCTCTTCACCACAGACCTGGTCGGAGGCGCATTCGGCAGAGCTTCGGCACTCCACGTCCGGATCGGCACTGCAATAGCCCAGGGCGGAGCATAGATATCCGTCGGGGCAATCGCCGTCGACGCCACATGATTTCTGACACGATGCCTCCACACAGATATGACCGGAGGGGCAATCGCCACTTTGGTAGCATTCTACATATTCGCAGATGCCCTGGCGGCAGCGCTGGTTGGTGCCGCAATCGGAGTCACTCTCGCAGGTATTGACGCATTCTCCGTCGACGCACCGCTCCTCGTCGCTGCAATCGGCGTTAAAGACACAGCCCTGAGCCTCAGCGACGCAATCGCCGTCGACGCACACCTCGTCGGTGGCGCAGTCGGGCCCGCCCACACATTCTGCCCCGTCGGCATCGTCGACGCATTCGAAGACATGGCATCGCTCGCCACTGTCGCAATCGCCGTCGGCGGTGCATTCCGCACCGGATGGCGGCATACAGACGTTGTCGACGCAGCTCTCACCGACGGCGCAATCGCCTGCCGAGATGCATTCCAGATCGCTTGAGCCCCCGCAGGTGCGCGCCCCGTCGGACACGGCCGGCACGCATTGGTCGGATTCCTCGGACTCCCCGGAGACTTCCAGGCAATCAAAGCCGGAGGGGCAATCCTGATCGCCGCCGCAGGGCTGTCCGCAGACCGTCTCCGTGGGACCACCCTCGCCGCCGGAGTTCAGCCCCAGGCAAAGCGAGCCGGCCTCGGAACAATCGCTCTGGCTTTCACAGGCCTGACACAACCCGGCGCCGCCGCGTTCTTCGCTGGCCGCCGGCCCACACTTTCCGTCGCGGCACACCCGCCCGGCATGACATTCAATGCCGCTGTAGCACACCGCCGGTTCGTCGAAGATCTCCGACTCATCCGGAAAATCGGCCCCCTCGTCACAGACCGTCTCGCAGGTCTCCTCAAAGGAACATCCCAGCTCTTCGCAGACCTCGCCTTCGCAATAATACTCGCAGGTCCAATACTCGCCACATTGGGTCTGGCACTCCCCATCTGCGCCCCCCCCGCTGCCGTCAGTGATAAGACAGGCCGGCACCAATAGCGCCGCCAGCATCAATGCCCCCAGACAACTCGCTATGGCTTTGCCCTCCATCTTTATTCTCCTCATCGCTGGTCACTCCCGGATTCCGATTTAATTCTGCCACCTTCGGTCGGCGCTCGACATCGATTTCGACGCCATCGACTCCGCCTTTATTCAACTTCTTTTGTCCGGCGAAGTCCAATTTAAGGCCGACACGATACGACATCCGCCACGTGACGGCCGATCGATTCTCATCTATCCTCGGCTGCAGAATCGACGACATTTCTTCGCGCGCCCCATGAGTTTTTATGCAATCGCCCTCCCGCGTCTTCGCCCGGATCGTGTTGGGGATTTACAATATCCTGTCCACTTATTTGCTGGGCTGGGTGTTATTTTTGAGCTGTCTGGCCTTTGGATTTCATCTGCTCACGGAAGCCATCGTCGCCAATTTCGGCTTCGAGCGCGCCGACCAGTGGTGGGCTTATGTGGAGTGGCGACTCGACGTCGACGCTCTGGTGTTGCGATTTCCGATTTACGTCGGACTTCAGGCGGCGATCATCTACTTCGGCCGAGGCCTTCTCGCCACCGGGCAGGCTCGGCTGGAAGCTGTATTCGACTCCACAGTTAAGCGGTTTCGCGCCCTCACCGACGGGCGCCCGCGCCTATATCTGATAAGCCGCGCTATCTTCACGCTGGGCGTCACCGTGGTGCTCATCCCCTTTATCGTCCAGCCCACCCTGGTCGGCACGTCAATGACATCGTCGGACTGGATTCAACGGACCGCCAACCTGGCCGACGGTACGGCGAGCCGAAACGTCGTCGACTCCGTCGTCGGCACTTATCGGCGCCATATCGTCGGCGATGTGGAGTCCGTCGGCGGCGTCGACGACGACGATCTGAGCTGGGAGCCCCCTTTTGAGGAAGCCCCGGACGACGAGAGCGACGAGATTGACGACGTCGACAGCGACGAATCGACAGATACCATCGCCCCGCCGGCTCCGTCGGGCACAGAACCGCTGATGGATCGCTGGGATCCGACCATCCGCTCCGCCACCGATGGCGATCCCAAAAAATTTGCCTTCGTCAAAGCCTTTATGCGCGTCGAATCGTCGGGCCGCCAATTCGCCGTCAGCCGCACTGGATGCGCCGGTCTGATGCAATTTTGCTCCGGCACCGCCCGGCGCCAGCCCTTTCGCCGCATCTTCGGCGCCGGCTCCATCTATACCTGCGGCTGCCACCCCAACTGTAATACACCGCGCGAAGTGAGCCGCGGCCTGGAGACCGGAAATCGAAGCGATATCAACGACCTGGAGGACCAATTCCCCTGCGATCTAACGGACTCGCGCTTTGACGGCACGAAAAGCATCCGCGCCGGCACCAGATATATCGAAGATCTTGCCGCCAGCTACGGACAGAATCTATATCTGATGTATATCGGCTATAACTCCGGGCCCGGCGTCGCCAATACGGTGTGGCGAAAATTAGGCCGCAATTCCGACGCCGACCTCGATGATATTCGCCCTCATCTGACCGACGCCCTTCGCCCTCATTTTCACGGCGCCTCCGCCAGGCGAGCCCGCTCCCTTCTCAATACCCATCTTCCCCGGCTGCGCCGCTCCTTCGACGCCTACTACGAAACCGACCCTGTCGCCGGTGTCTCGACGATACCTCAGATGACAGCGCAGAAATGCGCCCCATCGCGGAACCTTTGACGACCTTCGTCCCTTACGCTACTCTCCCCTGTTCGAAGCGTATTTTTTTTGCTTCGCTACAACTCGCCCGGAATGTCCAGACCGCACAATTCGCCGCCAATTGCCGGGCTGTCAAACTAATGAAGACCCACGGTTTCGATATGAATGCATTGCTCCAGCGCTCGCCTCTCTCCCCATGGCTACTGGCCGTCGTCGCGGCGACCTTCTTGGTCTTAGGCGCCTGTGGCGACGACGACATCGTCACCGGAGATGAAGCCGATCTGCTCGTTCAGCCCTCCTCCGTCGACTTCGGTAACGTCGTTATCGGCGAGACCACGACCCGCACCGTGGAACTCATCAACAACGAGGAGCCCACGATTCGCCTGACCAACCTGGCGTTGGACGAGGCTCCAGACAGCGATGCCAATCACGAGGTCTTCGAGATTGTAAACCCCTGGGATGGGGCGCTCGAGCTGGAGGAAGACGAAAGCTATACGTTGGAAATCGAATATACCCCGGA
>SKQC01000084.1 GCA_007119175.1 Myxococcales bacterium
ATCAGCAAGCACAGCGAATTGCCGACCTTCTCGGCTACCAACAAGTAGATCAGATGTATGAGGAGGGAGAACAACTCAGAGAAGAACTCCTCGCCCGCCGACCGATGGCCTCGGAGAAGATTCATAATTCGGGGTGGAAGGAGTACGAGATCGAAGATCAACCCCTGGACAGGCTCCAGGAGGCGATTGGCCTGGAATTCTACGCCATCGAGTGCTCCAACGACGAAGAAGCTCAATGTGAGTGGCAGGCGCATACGGATCGCTGGGAAGACGATACAATGCTCGAGAGCGAAGCGCCGACTGGAGGGGGAGCGACAGACACCACGCCGACCGACGCATTAGTTCTGCGTGCACAGGTCGAGCACTATCTCGGCACTAGCTACCATCCCGCAATGGCTTTTCAAGTATCAGACGAGCTCGTCGTGCAACGCTACGAAATGCCGCATCTTGCGGAGAGTTATATCGAGCTTGATGGGTTCGTGCTGATCCGGTGGCGATTGGTCGGCGGTCAGTGGTCGATCTTTTTCATCCGGCCTATGGACATGGATCTGGAGCAGGTCACGACGCGATTATCCTCGGCAAAAACCCGTGGATGGATCGACTCGATGGAGTGGTCGAATCCGGGGCGTAGACCGATAACCAGGGCGCCCCTATTCGATATTGAGCAAACATGGGAGGTTTCGGAAGCTCTCGGACTTCAAACGTCACTCAGGACTACGACGCGAGTGCATCTGGACGAGTACGGAATCAATTCACCAAACCCCGTCGAACTCCTTGCCGAAAATCAATCGTTTGCTGCGACTCCCACTGATCGTCAGCATTTCCGTGTCGACTCTCCTTTTCTCTTCTTCATTTATGATGAGCCCGCTGACGCCATCCTGAAATTTGGCCGCGTGTCTTATCCGTGATGGTTAACGCTGGTGTCGATGGCATCCCTGCCATCGCTGCCGTTCTCACCACGCGCCTTGCGGCGCGGCGATGGCAGGGATGTCATCGACTCCATTTCCCCCTGTTCAAAGCCCCCGGTTTGACGTCACAGCGCCGCACTAGTAGCTTGCGCTCAATTCTCGAAGTAATCCCCAGCGCATTAACTCTAGTCTGGAGTCGCCATGTCTAAAAAAATTCAGAATTTCGTCGATGGTCAGTGGGTCGAGCCGACGACCTCGGAGTGGATGGATAACGTCAATCCCGCCGACACTCGCCAGGTCATCAACCAATTTCCCGCCAGCGGAACCAGCGATGTCGACCGCGCCGTTGAGGCCGCCAAAGCCGCCCAGCCGGCCTGGGCGAAGGTACCGGCTCCCAAGCGGGGTGCCATCATGTTTGAGGCCCACCGCCTGATGAAAGAACGGGTCGACGAGATCGCCGAAGCCCTGACCCGCGAGGAGGGAAAGGTATTGCCCGAGGCCACCGGCGAGGTTCACAAAACGCTGAATCTCCTCGAGTTTATCGCCGGTGAAGCTCGGCGCCTAAACGGCGAGACCATCCCCAGTGAGATCCCCGACACCTTCGCCTATACCGTCAAAGCGCCACTGGGCGTGGTCGCTCTGATTACACCCTGGAATTTCCCGGTGGCCATTCCGGTCTGGAAGATTGCCCCCGCGCTCGTCGCCGGCAATGCGGTGGTTTTAAAACCCGCCGAGCAAACGCCGACGACGGCCCGCATCGTCACCGAGATCTTTGCCGAAGCCGGCGTCCCCGATGGCGTGCTCAATACTGTTTACGGCGCCGGTGAAACCGTCGGCGCTCACCTGGTCGATCACAATGACGTGGCGGCCATCTCCTTTACGGGCTCCACTGACGTCGGGCTTCATATCTACGCCGAGGGAGCAAAGCAGAACAAAAAGGTCCAATGTGAGATGGGTGGCAAAAACGCGCTGATCCTTTTAGACGACGGCGATGTCGACCTGGCCGTCGCCGCGGCCGCCAAAGGCGCCTTCGGCTCCACCGGCCAGCGCTGCACGGCCACCAGCCGGGTTGTCGTTCACGAAGACGTCTACGATGAATTCGTCGAGAAAATCGTCGCCGCTGCAAAAGAAGTCCGCCCCGGCGACGGCCTCGATCCCGAGACCTCGATGGGCCCCTCCGTCGACGACCGACAACTCGAACAGGTGTTGAGCTATATCGAGGTCGCCGAAGAAGAAGGCGTCACCTTCGAGCTTCCCGCCGGACGCTACGAAGAAGGCGATCTGGAGCACGGCTATTTTCCCAAACCCACCGTCCTCACCGGCGTCACCCCCGATATGCGGGTCGCCCAGGAGGAGATCTTCGGGCCTCTTTTGAGCGTGATCAAAGTCTCGAGCTTCGAGGAAGCCATCGAGGCCGCCAATAACAGCGATTACGGCCTCTCCAGTGCCCTTTATACCCGCGACGTAAGCCGCGTCTTTCGCTACGTCAACGATATCGAAACGGGCATCCTCCACGTCAACAACCCGACCATCGGCGGCGAAGCCCAGCTTCCCTTCGGCGGCATCAAAAATACCGGCGTCGGCGACCGCGAGCAGGGCAAGACGGCCGTCGAATTTTATACGGAGATAAAATCGGTCTATATCGACTACGCCGGCGAGTTCCGCGGCGGGAATCTGTACTGATTCGTTGATTCGATGACCGTCTGTACCTATCATCGACGACGGCGCCGCTTATCGGGCGGCGCCGTTCTCTCTTTTATTTTGCAGGAGACCTGCCATGAAAAAGACTAAGAAAAGCTGGAAGACCCCGACGCTCATCGAGCTTCCCATCACGATGGAGATCGCCGCCTACCGCTCGGCAGAACTTCCCAAACAATGACCACCGGCCCCCGTATCACCGTGCTCGGCGCGGCCGCCGGTGGCGGATCGCCGCAGTGGAATTGCAATTGTCCGGTCTGCCGTCGGGTCCGCGCCGGCGAACCCGGTGCCCCGCGCCGCACCCAGACGTCGTTGGCCTTGAGCGCCGACGGAAACCGCTTCGCATTGATCAACGCCTCCCCCGACCTGGGCGAGCAATTGCTCCGCACGCCGTCGCTGCATCCGCAGCGCGACGGCCGCCACAGCCCCATCGACGCCGTCGTCCTCACCGGGGGCGAAATCGATGAGGTCACCGGTCTTTTGACCATGCGCGAGGGCGAATCCTTCGCTCTCTACGCCTCACAGACCACCCACGACACCCTCGCCGCCTCACCGATTTTCGGTGCCCTCGACCAGGAGCTGGTTCCCCGCCGCCGGCTGCCGATGAACGAGACGATCGGCCTATCCGACGGCTCCGATAAGCCGCTCGACATCGCCGTGGAGGCATTTCCCGTCCCCGGAAAAATCCCCCTCTACCAGGAAGATCCCGGCGTCACACCCGAAATTGGCGCCCTCACTGACGCCAATATCGCTCTACAACTCAGCGTCGGCGACAGCCGCGCATTTTTTATCCCCGGCTGTGCCGATATCACCGAGGAACTGCGGCAGCGAATCGACGGGGCATCGATCCTATTTTTCGACGGAACCCTGTGGCGCGACGACGAATTGATCAGCGCCGGATTGGGCCATAAAACGGGCCACCGAATGGGTCATGTCAGCATCGACGGAGCAGAAGGCGCCATCGCCGAGCTCGCCGACATCGACGTGGAGCGAAAAATCTTTATCCATCTCAATAACTCCAATCCCGTTCTGCTCGACGACTCCGATGAACGGCGCGCCGTCGAAGATCGCGGCTGGGAGGTGGCCTATGACGGAATGGAGATCTCTTTATGACAAAAATGGAGCCCACTGAATTTCGCTCCGCCATCCGAGCCATCGGCGATGAGCGCTACCACTCGCTGCATCCATTTCACCGGGCGCTGCATGGCGGTGAGTTGACCCGCGGCCAGGTCCAGGCATGGGCCTTGAATCGCTTCTGCTATCAGAGCGCGATTCCCAGAAAAGACGCCGCGCTCATCTCTCGCACCACAGACGTCGGCCTCCGACGGGAGTGGCGGCGGCGAATCAGCGACCACGACGGCGACGGCGAAAACGACGGCGGCATCGAGCGCTGGCTTGTACTCACCGACGCCGTGGGCCTTGATCGCGACGACGTAAAAGAGCTGCGCGGCGTCCTCCCGGCGACCACATTCGCCGTGGAGGCCTACGTTCATTTCGTGCGCGACAAAAGCCTGCTGGAGGCCGTCGCCTCGTCGCTCACCGAGCTCTTTGCCCCGTCCATTATTACCGAGCGCGTCGAGGGAATGATCGCCACCTACGATTTTATCGACGACCGGGCGCTCGCCTATTTCTCCCATCGGCTCGACGAAGCGCCCAGGGACTCCAACTTCGCCCTCGATTACGTGGTCGAACACGCCGAGACCGCCGCCGACCAGCAGGCCGTAATCGACGCCGTCTATTTCAAATGCGACGTCCTCTGGGCCCAACTCGACGCCCTTTATCACGCCTACGTCGCCCCCGGTCATATACCGCCGGGTGCCTTCGAGCCCGCCGATCACGCCACACACGAGAAATCCCCATGAACCAGCGCCTTGTCATCGATCGAGAGTCCACACCGCGATGGGCCCGCGGCGTTCGCTATCGCCGCGACGAGGCCCGCGACCGGTGGATGATCGTCGGGCCGGAGCGAATTCTCGTTCCCGAGGGCCCCGGCACCGACATCGCCGCTCTGATCGACGGTAAGCGCAGCGTCGCCGAGATGATCGCCGAACTCGCCGCCGAGTACGACGCCGAGACAGCGACCATCGCCGACGAGACAATCGCCTTCTTGCAGCAACTAGCCGACCAGCGATATTTGGGGCTATGACTGCACTTCCCCCGCCAACAGGACTCCTCGCTGAGCTCACCCACCGCTGCCCGCAGCGCTGTGTATATTGCTCAAATCCCGTGGAGTTGGTGCGCAAATCATCGGAGCTCGACACCGCCGAGTGGCAGCGCGTTTTTCGTCAGGCCGCCAGACTGGGCGTGATTCACGTTCATCTCTCGGGCGGCGAACCGGCGGTGCGAGACGACCTCGAAGATCTGGTCGCAGGAGCTGAAGAGGCCGGTCTATATACCAATCTGATCACCTCCGGCGTTCTCCTCGATGAATGCCGAGTCCAGAACCTGGCCGATGCCGGACTGGCTCACATCCAGCTCAGCGTTCAGGACAGTGACGCCGCCCTCGCCGACCATATCGGCGGTCATCGCGGTGCTCATTTAAAGAAGATGGCCGCCGCTGGCTGGATTCGCGCAGCCGATCTGCCGCTGACCCTCAACGCCGTAGTTCATCGCCAGAATCTCGCTCACCTCCCGGATATCATCGACCTCGCCGTCGCCACCGGTGCGGAGCGGCTCGAAGTCGCCCACGCTCAATATCAGGGTTGGGCGTTGAAAAACCGCGACGCCCTATTGCCGACGCGCAGACAACTCGATGAGGCGACGAAACTCGTCGAGGCTCGGCGCGAGGAGCTGCGCGGTGTGCTCACCATCGATTACGTCGTCCCCGACTACCACGCCATTCGCCCCAAGGCGTGCATGGGCGGCTGGGGACGCCAATTTCTCGTGGTCGCTCCCAATGGCGATGTCCTTCCCTGTCACGCCGCCGCGAGCATCCCGGAGTTAAAATTCGACAATATCCGCGACCGAAAACTTTCTCAGATCTGGCAATCCTCGTCGGCCTTTGAAAAATACCGCGGTACAGATTGGATGTCCGAGCCCTGCCAGAGCTGTCCGAAGCGCGAGCAGGACTGGGGCGGTTGCCGCTGCCAGGCATTCGCTCTGACTGGAGATGCCGGGAGTACCGATCCGGTCTGTGCCCTGTCTCCCGACCACCATCTCGTCGGCGAAAAGCTCCACGAGGCATATGAAGAAAGCGATCCGAAGTGGCATTACCGCGGTTATTCCGATACAGATCCGGTCAGCGCGATTTTGAAGAAATGAGTTCCCTTTTGCGTCATAGCGACCGACTCGCTGAATCCAAAGTGGAGACGATGAAATGACTGAATTGCCGTATATTTTCGAGATGGATCCCGACGACTGGCTCGAGCAGGTCCAGGCCATCGCCGATGAGCTGACCGACCAGATCGCCGCAGTGCTCGACGAGCACGACACTGCCGAGGAGGCCCACGCCGCGCTGATGCCTCATCTCGAGCCCTATATCATCGACGCCGACGATCCGAGCCAACATCAGATCCTCGCAGAGGCCGACGCCGACGTTCTCGCCATCGGCCAGAAGGGCGCAGACTGGATTCGGCTACACCGCCACGACGACGATTTCTGGTGGCCAAAGACCAGCGAACCGGACTCCGACGACCCCGAAGAGCTGCACCAAACACTGGCAAAGCGAATCGTGGAGACCGTCTCCTGGGGCGACGGAAAGCGCGCCGAGGAGCGGGCCCAGAACCAGAAGGCAAAGCGGACCATCCTCGAGCCTTTTTTGAAGGCCATCGAAGAATCCGGCGGCCGCGACGCGAAGGCGATTGACCTGCGCGAAGAATTTGGAAGACTCATCGAAGCTTGCCTGCCAAACGAAGATCAGATGAGCCTCGAGGACCGCTCCCCGGACGACGAGCACACCCACTTTGTGGTCACACGAGGTGACGACGACGTCGGCCACGTACTCGCCGTCAGCCCCGGTGCCTCGCGAGCACCGGAAAAACTCCAGGAGGCATTCGGAATCCCCCTCAGCTTCGAGGCCGGCGTCCGCGTCGTCACCGACCACCTTCGCTTTGTGTGGTATCCCTACCTGGGCTCGAAGACGGCGTCGAATCAATTGATCCCACCCTCGGAAAAAGACGACGATATCGTCGACTATTATTACGAGATCGACTGGACGGTCTCCCAATTGATTCGCTCCCTAAATCCCGACCTCAAACCCGAGGGATAGCCCGGAGGTTTCCCGCTACCGGCTTTCGGTCCGTGTTCACAAATTTGCTATCAGACCTGGTTGAGCTGGAGATCTCGCAACCGCGTCACTCCCGTTTGCTCAAATACCACCTCGTCCGTCCAACTTCGGCTCCGGCTGCTACCCGTCTTGTGACGTTTTGCCAGCAGGTTCGTCCCCTGGTACGCCTCTTCGTAAGTGTAAGCGTTCAGCGCCTGGGGCGCGCGGCCAGCCTGGCCGCCTCTCGGGCTGCTGGTCCGAACCTCAGGGGCGTATCGGCGCATGATTTCGTCCCCTCATGATCTATCACAACTCCGCAAGTACGCATAAAGACTGGACGAGTCAGGCCTCTGGATAGCTTCTTTGGGCCTGATTGTCGTCGTGGCTTACGGTGGCTTGCTCCGATCGGCAAATTTTGATCCACTCTGGTCGGTTCGATAGCCCCTTTCCTTGCACGGAGCGTTGCGATGGTAGATCCGACTGGTGTTTTGACCGCCCACAGCCCCACTGATGACGTCGCCGACGCCGAGCTTGGAGATTCGCGGCGTACGAAACGCTTCGTGCTGATCGTCGACGCGATGACCCATCGCCCGGATCGGACGGTCCCGGAGACCTTCGACGAGGCGTCGGCGCAGGAAGGCTACTACCGCTTTATTGCCAATCCTGAGGTCGAAGACCGCGCGTTGTACCGTCCACATTTCGAGGCGACGGCACAGAGGGCCGCAAAGTTGGAGCACGTGTTGTGCCATCATGACACCACCGAATTTGCTTTCGATGTCCACGACGATGAGATGCGCCAACATCTGGCGCGGTCGTCGTCGAAGCGACAGAGATTTTTGTGGCACGCCAGTTTCGTGACCTCCGCCGATGGCCATCGGGCGCCGCTGGGATTGGCCTGTGCGCGCCCCTTCGTCCACAAAAGTGAACTCGAAGACAAAGAGAGTATTGCGTTTTGGAAGGCCCGCAAAGGTCTGTTCGCCAACGAGAAGTGGCGGTGGTTTCAAAGTGTCGAGCAGGCCGAGGCGAACCTGGAGGAGACCTGCGAGATCACCCACGTGATGGACCGAGAGTTCGACGACTTCCAACTGCTGTTTTGCATGGCCGTCGACGGCTACCACTACGCGGCTCGTCTTCGCTACGACCGTAACGTATGTACCGGTCCCCGACGCCAGGACTTCGAAAAGCTCCACGAGACGCTGGCGCGCAAGCAATGGCGTGGAAAGCGCACCGTCGAGTTGTCGGCCCGCAGTGCTGACCAGGCCTCGAAGATTCATCCCGCCCGTCGGGCCCGCAAAGCAAAGGTTAAAGTCCGGTGCGCCACCGTCGAGATTCGTCGTCCCAATTCGGTGCCCGCCGACTCGGCGCCGGATCGCATCGAAGTCAACGTCGTCGAGGTCCGCGAGGTCAGTCCTCCCACTGGCGAAGAGCCGGTCCAGTGGCTGATCGTCACCAGCCGACCCATCGAGAAGACCGAACAGTTGTGGGAGATCGTCGACTGGTACCGCGCCCGCTGGACGATCGAGGAGTACTTCAAAGCAATCAAGACCGGCTGCGCCTACAAGAAACTCCAGCATCGAAGCGCCAAAACACTGCTGTGTGCACTGGCAGCCACGGCGGTCGTCGCCCACCATCTTCTGGTCTTGCGCTACCTGGGACGCCACGGCGAAGACCTGCCTGCCGAAGCCGTGGTCTCGCCGATGCAGCTTCGCGTGTTGCAGGCGACAAAACCGAAATTTCTCAGCGCCCGACCTACTGCCGGCGAAGTCATGGCTGCCGTCGCCGGGCTCGGAGGGCATATCCGTTCCAACGGCGCTCCAGGATGGCAGGTCCTGGGCCGAGGATGGCAGCGTTTGTTGGAGTATGAGCATGCGTTTGCCCTTGGAATTCAGGCAGGAGCGGAGATGTGATCAATCATGAGCCGCACCCCATAGTCGAAAGGGCACAGACTTGTGGGTACACGTAATCAGCCCGCCACTACTGGTGCATAGCTCATCGTGAATTCCAAAGAGTTCTTCGTAGTCGGAGATGCCGTCGTTGTC
>SKQC01000468.1 GCA_007119175.1 Myxococcales bacterium
ACCCGTTTGTGATGTTGGAGTACGTCTTCGAGGAACTCGATGGCTGGCTACTGATCGCCATTGTTGTCTCCGTAACCACCCTGGCCACCACGGTGGTGGAGCCTTTTTTCGGCGCCGGTGGCTTCGGCGTGTATATCCAGCGGCGAATCGAACGCGAGGGCTGGGATCTGGAGCTGCGATTTCGGCGCCTCGTCGACCGCGTCCAACACACCCTTGATGCCAATCTGGGACTCTTATTCGCCGCTGGATTCGGCGCATTATTGTCGATCTTCGCTGTGACGGCGCCCGGTGCCCATGCCCAGGATATAAGCGAGCCCATTACGGCCGCCGAGGATGAAGAAGTCGACGAGGATCTCGAGGCCGGCCCCTGGGGCGAAGTCGAAGTCACTCCGGAGTTGATCCCCGCCGATGACGCCCAGGAAGTGCTCGACGATATTTTTGCGCAGAGTCCTTTTGCTCCGCGCACGGAAACCCGCACGGAGTGGGTGCGAATTGAGGAGGAGGAAGAAGAAGATCTGGAGCTTCCATTCGATTTTGAGATCCCCCCCGAAATACTCGTGCTACTCAGCGCCATCGTCCGAGTACTGATGTGGATGCTGGCCATCGGTGCGCTGGGATTTGTGGCCTGGAAAATCTACACCTATCTGCGCACTGTAGATGTCGAATCGGCCAGAGGCGTTCGCGAGGCGAAATGGGCTCGGGAATTGGTGGTCGACGATGAGGAACTCGTATTACCCGACGACCATGTAGGAGAGGCTGCACGCGAGTGCTGGAAGTCGGGACGACAGCGACGGGCTCTGGCGATGCTCCTTCTGGCCAGTTTGTTGCGCTTTGAGGAGCGCCATAAATTTCGCTTTCCCCCCGGCTGGACGACGACTCGCTGCGCACAAGAGGTCGAAGATCGACTGCCGGAAGGGCCGGTGTTGGCCGCTGTGGCCCGGGCGTTCAGCGCAATGGCCTGGGCAGGGTTGAGTCCGACGGAGCAGGAGTTTGATGCCCTGACTCGCCGCTGGGAGGCGGTATTCGAGGCCCGGGAGACCAGCTCATGAGCAATCGCAGCGTGGCCATCATCAGCGTCGGAGTTGTGGGCTTGTTGGCGGTCCTCGTGGTCGTCCAATTTTTGGCCACCCATGAGCGTAAGGAGGTCGAGGTCGACCTCGGTGCAGAACTGGAAGTTCTCACCCGACCCTTTCTCGCACTTGAGACCTTTCTCAATAAATTGGAGATCGAGGTCGATGCCTCGCCGGACCCCCATGATCCGCAGGACGTCGATGAGGTAGATATCATCTTTATGGACCCCGGACTCGCGCTGTACGAGGGCTGGTCTCGCGAGGTTGACCGCGAGTGGATAAAAGACGGCGGCCATCTGGTGCTAGTCGAGCCCGACGAGGCAGTCGGCCGCGGCGAGGAGTTTGTAACGGCGCTGGGGCTGACCGAATACGACGTCCAATTCGACCCGGACGAGATCTACGAGGATTGGGACGTCTCATTTGCGGAATTGCCCTCTCAGGTGACGAGGGACTATCCGCTCGATTCCCGCGTCAATGACACGTTGCGCTGGCGCGATACCATTATGGCGCCCGAGAGTGTCGATTTTGTCGTCGTGACGGAAGACGAAGAACTTCCGGTGGCTGCCAGCACAGCCGATGGCGAGGGAAGGCTCACGGTCATTACGGAGCGGGATTTTCTGACGAATGAGGGAATGGAGTGGGATGGGATGGGGGAGGTGACCGCCGATCTTCTGACGCTACAGGGCGAGTGGCCACAGGAGGCGGTGATCTTTTTGCGTCATCAGCGCCGTGGATGGTTTTCTGAGGCATTGCAGCGCGGCTGGCCGTTTTTTGTAGGGCTTTTGATTTTGCTCCTCTTCGGATTTAGCCGCGCTCGTCGTTTCGGGCCGGCAATTCCGCAGCCGGACCGCAGGCGGCAGCGTCGGCGAGAGCATATTCGCGCCACCGGGCATTTTTTGTGGAAGCACCACGGACAGGCGGCCATGATCGATGCTTCGCGGCGGGCGCTAATCGAAGCTGTGGCCCGAAGACGGCCGTCGATTCGAAAACTGAAATCATCGCGACGCTTCGAGATAATGAGTGAGGAATTACAGATATCTGCGGAGCGGCTCCGCGCGTTGCTCGACGGCCCTATTCCGCGCCGGGCTAACGATTTTCAATCCATGATAGCGAGACTCGAGGAACTTCGGAGGAAGATGTGAGCACGACGACCCAGACGCCGGAACCACCGGTGACGACAGATGATCCAGTCTTAGAAGCAGTGGCCCGCATGCGCTCGGAGGTCCGCAAGGTCGTACTCGGTCAGGACGAGGCGATCGACATGGTGCTGACGGCGTTTTTGGCCAGTGGACACGTGCTGATCGAGGGTGTTCCCGGATTGGGAAAGACCATGCTCGTATTGGCGCTTTCTAAGACCTTTGGAGGCACGTCGCGGCGAGTGCAATTTACGCCGGATCTGATGCCTACCGACGTCACCGGTCACGCCATCTTCGACCCGGATACGGCGAAATTTCATATCCGAAAGGGGCCGATTTTTACCAATTTTCTGCTCGCTGACGAGATCAACCGCGCCCCGGCGAAGACCCAATCGGCACTGCTGGAGGTCATGCAGGAGCGGCAGGTCAGCATCGAGGGCGACACCTACGAACTCGATCGCCCCTTTATGGTGCTCGCCACCCAGAATCCCATCGAGCAGGACGGAACCTATCCGCTGCCGGAGGCTCAACTGGATCGGTTTTTATTCAAGATCGAGATCGACTATCCCGGTGAGGACGATGAGGTGTCGATTGTGGAGATGGTGACCGGCGAGAGTGTCGGAGATGAGCTCGATGTGGGCGACGTGGAGCCCTTTTTGACGCCCCAGAAGGCAGAGAAGATGCAGCGGGCATGCGCCCGGGTTCGCGTCGATCCGTCGCTCGTCGAATACGCGGTGCGCCTGGCGCGAAAGACCCGGAAATGGCCAGGGGTATTGCACGGCGCCGGGCCTCGTGCCGGCATCGCTTTGGTGCGCGGGGCGCGGGCCTACGCCCTTGTCGCAGGCCGGGATTATATCACGCCCGACGACGTGCAGGCCGTCGCTCCGGCGGCGCTTCGCCATCGGATTATTCTGGCCCCGGAGCTCGCCCTCGACGGACTCCGAGCCGATGACGTACTCGGCGATTTACTCGAAAAGGTGGAGGCGCCCCGATCGTGATTGCCACACGACGACTTCTCGCGGCGGGGATGATTCTTGTGGCCTCCGGCCTGGTCGTGGCCGTTATCGGACAGGGCTACGTCTCGTGGTCAATCGCCGCCGGGCTCTTGCTGGTCGCCGTCGGCATCGACGCCTGGCAGGTGCGCCGGCGCTCGGTCCCCAACGTCGAGCGCACAGTCGCCACCTCGCTTGCCCTGGGCATCGATGACGACGTCGAGCTGCGATTGCAGATGAGCGATGGAGGTGGTGGCCGCGTCGAGTGTTTCGACGGCGTGCCGCCGCAGCTCGGCGCCGAAAGGCCGCAGATCGATGCGACGATGGAGCCGGGGCGGGCGCTCAAGGCCAGCTACGGCATCTGCGCTACCCGGCGCGGCACATTTCAATTCGAGAAAGCCCATATTCGCCTGCACGGACCGCTGGGATTTGTGGCTCGACAGATGCGAGCCGGAGAAAAAGAAGAGGTGCGGGTGGTTCCCAATTTCCGAGCCGTCAGCCGCTACGCTCTGATGGCGGTGGCCGACAAGATGGGACAGCTCGGCGTGCGCCAGCTCCGACGCCGCGGAGAGGGAATGGAATTCGACTGTCTGCGCGAGTACCGCGACGGCGATCAATTGCGCCAGATCGACTGGAAAGCCACGGCGCGCCACCGCCGGCTTATCGCCCGCCAATACGAAGACGAGCGAAACCAACAGGTGGTCCTGGTCTTCGACTGCGGCCGGCGAATGAGAGCGCGAGACGGCGAGCTAAGCCATTTTGATCACGCATTGAACGCCGGGCTCCTTCTGTCCTACGTGGCCCTTCGTCAGGGCGATTCGGTGGCCGTGGGCACCTTCGGCGGCACCGACCGATGGGTGCCAAGCCAGCGCGGGCCGCGGGCCGTGGAGAGCATCGTCGACCGGACCTTCGATCTGGAGACGACCATGGAGCCGTCTGATTTTGCCGAGGCTGCCAGAAGGCTTTCGCATCGCCAGAAGAAACGATCGCTTATCGTCTTTTTGACCAATCTCTACGACGCCGACAGCGATGAGCTCGCTCAGGCATTGAGCCTGCTCGGACAGCGCCATCTGGTCCTGGTCGCCAGTCTCCGCGAGGAGGCCGTCAGCGCCCTGGTCGACAACGAGATCTACGAGCTCGACGACGCCCTACAGGTCGGCGCCACCCATCATTTTTTAGATCACCGCCGCGAGCTCCACGGTCAACTCGAACAATCGGGTGGCATGCTCCTCGACGTTGAGCCCTCAGAGCTATCGGTCGGACTGGTCAATCGCTATCTGGATATCAAACGAGCCGGGCGGCTGTGAAACCGGCTTCCCGTTCACGAAGCTCGACGGAGGGCGACTATAGGCCCGATGTTGTGGACTCGCGGCGGGCGCGTTATCGTGACCGCGGACGTGAGATATGCGGAGATTGTGTGCGCTGAAATCTGCCACCAGGGATGTACCGACATGACGGACCGAGTTTCGATAATCCTCGCAGGCCTCGTGGTGGGAGGGCTGGTCATCGGGGCGTTGATATTTTCGACGAGTTGCTCATTGTTGCTCGACCTCGATCAATGCGAGGTCGACAGCGATTGTTTTGAGTTCGAGGAATGCGACGAGGAAAATCTCTGCCGAGAAACTCAGCGAGAATATATCTCGTCGCATATCGTCACTGAGACGACCTGGACCAATGACCGGGTCTATGTCTTAGAAGACATGATTCATATCGTCGGCGCCCAGTTGACGATTGAGCCGGGCACTCAGATCAGGGCGAAACCACAGGCGGGGTTGATCTCGCGCTCCGGCTCGAGACTCCATGCCGAGGGCACCCGGGAGGAGCCGATCGTCTTTACCAGTGATGAGGATCCGGGACGACGGCTCGCCGGGGACTGGGCGGGCCTTGCCTTAGTTGGCAATGCACCGGTCAATCGCGACGATTTTTTGCTGCGCGTAGACAGTGATGAGCACGGACGGCCGCTCGTCGGCGGCAGCGACGACACCTGGGATTGTGGAACGCTGCGCTATGTCCGCGTGGAGTTTGGCGGATCCGAGGTCGCGATGGAGGTCAACGGACAGACCGAATTACACAAGGCATTAAACGGCATCACCCTCGCCGGGTGTGGCAGTGAGACCACCGTGGAATACGTCCAGAGCCATCTCAGCGACGACGACGGAATCGTCGCATTCGGCGGTAGCGTCGATATTCGAAACGCCGTGGTCACGCGGGCTCAAAATGATGGATTCGGATTCGATACCGGCTGGCGAGGAACGGCACAATATCTCGCCGTCCAGCAAGACGGGGGCGGCGAAGATGCCATTGAAATCCAGAATCTTGCCGAGGATCACCACGGCGAGCCGGTGAGCGACGGTCAGATCTATAATTACACGTTGATCGGCAATGATCGGCAGCAAAGCGAATGGCAGATGGGGATTTTTTTCAAGCGTGGCGGAAAGGGGAAATTGTCGCACGGAATCATACAGGGTCATCCGTCGGCCGGACTCTATGTCGAGGGCGAGGTCTCCGGTGAACATGCCCACAACGGAGATCTGGTCGTTCAAAATACGCTATTTTACGATATTGGTGCCGACGGCGACGGGTGGTTCGACTGGATCGACATCGAGAAAGCCGACGAATGGGATCTGGTGGATGGGCAAGAGACGGCGGCGGGCTACGAGGGGTTTTTGGCCAGCGATTATTCGATGTTCACAGACCCTCAACATAATAACGTCTTCGGCGAAGATCCGGGCTTTGACGGCGATCCCTACGATCGCAGCGATCCCGGTTGGGTTCCCGCCCCGGAGCACACCACGGGCGGTGAAATTGAGCCGCCACCCGAGTCGGAGGGCTTCGATCCGACCGGCAACTTTCTGGGCGCCTTCGCACCGAATAGCACTCCATGGACCGACGGGTGGACGTCCTATCCCCTGCATTGAACTGATTTAAAGCGTCTTATTGAGCGCGACGTTCTTCGAGGGCAGACCACTCCTCGACCAACTTCTCGAGGCGGGACTTCAACTGCGACAATTCGCGATTGAGCGGTTCGATCTCGTCGGATCTCGATTCGTAAAGCTCTGGATCGGAGAGTTCTTTTTGAATCTTTCGGCTCTTCGATTCAGTAGTCTCGATCTCATCTTCCAGCGATTTTAGCCGCTCGTTTTCGCGGTAGGACAGGCCCTTTTTTTTCTGACGTTTTTTCTTCGGCTTTGGGCGAGGGGCCGGTTTGGCCGGTTTTTCGGGGGCCGCTTCGGCATTTTCCAATTTCTCTTCGCGCCGGCGGCGATAGGCGTCGTAATTGCCGTCGTATCGGACCAGCTTTTTGTCCTCGAAGGCGACGATGCGATTGCATACGCGGTTTAAGAAGTAGCGATCGTGGCTGACTGTGACAACGCAGCCGTCGAATTCTCGAAGCGCTGTCTCCAGCGCCTGCAGGCTCATGATGTCCAGATCATTGGTGGGCTCATCCAAAAAGAGAACATTCGGGTTTTCGGCAAAGACGCGGGCGATGGCAAATCGGCGCTTTTGTCCGCCCGATAGCGATCGGAGCTGACTTTTTTGTAGATGGCGGTCGAATAAAAAGCGCTTTAGATATGCCTGCTTATGATAGCGATTTCGACCGATCCAGACGTAGTCGCTTTCGCCGAGTGCGTCGAAGACGGTCGTTTTCGGGTCGTCGGAGGGGGCGTCCTGTCGAAGAAAGGCGATATCCGTGCGCTTTCCGATCTCGATAGTCCCCGCCTCGTAGCGCTGATGGCCGGCCAGAGTCTCCAATAATGTTGATTTTCCGCATCCATTGGGACCGATAATCCCGATTTTATCGTCGGGACGCACGTCGAAATGAGCGTGTTCCAATAAAGGCAGCTCGCCGTGGGATTTCCACAGTCCACGGGCGGCGAGGATGACGTCGTCGAATTCCCCTGCTTCGCCGAGCTCCATCTCGATATCGCGCTCGATATAGGGGCGCTCATCCTGCATGTTTTCGATTTTCTCAATTCGCTTTTTAGAGCGCGTATTCTGGGATTTTACGCCTCCGCTGAGCCATTCCAGCTCTTTTTTTAGATGCTTTTTGCGTCGCTTTTCGGTGCGCCGTCGGATCTGAGTTCGATGGAGCTTGCGCTCCATAAAGGTGTCGTAATTTCCCGGATAATCGTAAAATCCGTCGTCGTCGATCTCGAGGATACGGTCGGCGACGCGCTCTAAGAAGTAGCGGTCGTGGGTCACGAATAAAAGAGTACTCGTGTGGTCGATGAGCCAGTCCTCGAGCCACTCCGCGGCGGTGGTGTCCAGGTGGTTCGTCGGCTCGTCGAGGAGCAATAAATCCGGCGATTCGAGCAGGACACGGGCCAGGTCGACCCGTCGGCGCTGCCCGCCGGAGAGCCGCCCGATAGGCTCGTCGATCCATTCGGTGACGCCCAGGCGGTCGAGCATCTCCTCGACGCGGTGTTCCCAGGACCAGCCACCGATTTTCTGAATTCGCTCCTGAAGCAAAGATTGGCGCTCGATGAGTTCGTCGAGCTCGCCCGGGTCGTCCCCACTTTCAGCGATGCGCTCACTGACGAGGCCGTATTCATCGATGGCTTCGCGGACCGGGCGCATCGCCCGGGCCACAATTTTTCGCGGTGTATCGTCGGCGGCAAAATCCTCGGTCTGCGCCAGGTAGCTCAACGAGGTCTCGGAGCGCCAGACGATCTCGCCGTCATCGGGACGCATCCGGCCGGCGAGCAATTTGAAAAGCGTCGACTTGCCGCAGCCGTTCGGGCCGACGACGGCAATTTTTTCGCCGCTGGAAACGCCGAAACCGACGTCTTTATACAGCTCGTCCACCCCGTAGGACATGGTCAGGTTTTGGACGTTGAGAAGATTTTCCATAAATATCGGGAGACCGGGGTCTTAAACGGAACGTGATTTAAATGAAACGCGGTACCGGCGAGACGTATGTTTCAGTTAAATCGTCTTTCGTTTAAAGATCGGCTCCACGGTGAGATTCCTCGATCTCCAGATCCTTGAATTTTTCCTCCAGCGGATCGCTGTCGTCGAGGATCGGATCTGTGGTGTCGTGCTCCAATAGCATCGGATCCGTGGCCTCCACTTCCGTCGATGAGGAGTCGTCGGCCAGAAAAATCTTATAGCCCAGATAGGCCAGGGCGGCGACGACGATAAAGGGAAGCAGGGCCCAGACGATGTTGAATACGAACCGCAGGACGACGATGGCGCCGACCACAATGAGCGCGACCTTTAGAAGGGTCCACCACAATTGCTCGTCGCCGCCGTCTCCGCTCTGTGTGGAATCGGACATATCTCGCTCCAAATAAAAAGAAAAAGTGGTTTGGCACTTCAGATAACGGGAATCGATGGTCCCTTATTCACCGGGACCGCGCCGTTGAAAGATGAGTATCCAGGGCGGTCGCCAATTTTTCGTAATCCGCTGGCATATTGTATAGATGGACGCTGATTCGCAACAACCGGCGCGGCGGATCGAGGACGATAAAGATGGGCACTTCGATCCCCAAATCATGGAATAAATCGACCTGCAACGGATCGGCTTCAAAGGGCGTATTCGGCGCGGGTTCGTCGCCCGGCGGAAGCTCGACGCAGGCCGTAAATCCCACCATGGAATCCGGTATCAGCGCGTCCGTGTCGAGGACCTCGCA
>SKQC01000269.1 GCA_007119175.1 Myxococcales bacterium
GACAATGGCGATAACGGCGACGATGGCGATAACGGCGACGATGGCGACAACGGCGATAACGGCGACAATGGCGATAGCTGAGCCGAATCTGTAACTTCACTACTTCGCAGGACATAAATTTTTAATGCGCATTGGTCATATCTCCGATCTTCATATTCTCGATCTCGACAAACCACGCCCCCTGCAGTTTCTCAACAAACGGCTTGTCGGCGGGCTCAACCTCTTATTAAACCGCTCCAACGCCCACTCTGCCCGGGTGGCAAAACGCGCCCTGGTTGAGCTCGACGATCTCGACGTCGACCACATCGTCATCAGCGGCGATCTCACAAATTTGGCCCTCGACTCCGAATTTGCGGCTGCATCCAAGATTGTCGCCACCATCCCCGACGCCCGTCGACGTGTGAGCGTCGTCCCCGGCAATCACGACTATTATACACCGGGAGCGGTCCGTACCGATCGCTTCGAACGGCACTTCAAACCCTATCTAAAAAGCGATCTTCCCCGCTTTCAACTCGATGGTGGATACCCGTTTTGTCATCTCCGCGATGACGTCGCTATCGTCGGTTTAAATAGTGGTATCGCCACTCCCTGGCTCTTCGCCACCGGCAGGGTCGCCGATGCCGAATTGGATGCCGCCGACAGGCTCCTTAAAGCTCCAGAACTCGACGGTCGGTTTAAGATCGTGGTTGTCCATCATCCACTGTTACCCGATGAACATCACTCCATTCAATTTAACCGGCGTTTAATCAACAGCGACGCCGTTCTCGAGATGGTTCGCCACCGCGACGTCGACCTCGTATTACACGGTCACAACCATTATTTCTCGATCCTAAAAATTCCCAAATTGGGCTCGCCGGGCACCACGTATATCTGCGAAGCCGGCAGCACGTCTGCGTCGAGCCTCGACAATCCGACGATGGCGGGAAAATTCAATATCTACACCATTGACGACGGGCGGCTTGCCGAGGTTGAAAGTCATCTCTTCGAGAGTCATGAAACGGGGTTTATCCCCTGGCATTCCGAGGTCTTCCGCCGCGAGATCTCGGAGGACTGATATGAAGGCAACAAGGGCCGCCGAGCAGGCCGCTGACCGGCTCGGACTCGATATCGACGAGATGAAGACGGCTGTCTTCTGCGTTGAACGGCGCAACTGGACTGTCACAATTGACTTCCAGAGCCTGTGGAACACTGCCCCCGTACAAAAACGCGCCTTTCTGGCCGCATGGACCCTCTACGGAGTCCGACTCGGCATTGACCACCTCCTGGAGGACGACGATAAACAGCAGTCGTCGCCGATGCGATTTCGCCGCACGAATCTTCGGCGTTATCACGAAGCCCCATCGGTTCACGGGGACCGGCTCCCAATATTGGTGCCCCGTATTACACGGCAGATCTTCGAGACGATCGCCGACCAGGCCGCTCTTTTTAAGCCCTGGGCAGTGCCGGAGTTGGAGGCCTTAGTTGTCAGAGAAACGGGGACTCGTCTCGAGATATTGACCGCCGATCAACAATCGCAAAGCGAGCTATCCGACGAACAGCGCTGGGAGAAGGTGCGCTCCGCCCTTTTTTATCAATCCTATAAAGTGCGGCCTCGGCAGACCGTCGACGTCTCAGGTGGGACACTTCGGATCTTCGAGACCAGCGAGGGTTTCGGTGCCTCGCGGGCGCTGCTGCTTCCAGAATTCGATTACGACGCGGCCCGCGAATTTGGATTTCTCGCCGTACCGACGCGAGACCAGATCATCATCGCCCGCCCTGACGATCGACAACATGCGGACGAGATGCTCCAGCCACTGCGCAAGCTAATCGACGAAGCACTGACATCCTCGCCATTTGGACTCACCGATGCCGTCTTCCAGCTCGGCCCCAACGAGGTGAGCCTGCGCGAGAAACCGACCCTTTTCACCGAAAGCGCCGGATACGATCAAAGACAAATCATCGCCGACGTCTCGCCGCCGAGTGAGCCCTGACGCCCTTATCCTGCCACGCCTTTTTATGTTAAGCTACTCGGTGTTCACATCTGTCAAATTGGAGTCATAGAATGAAATGGTTTTGTACTCTCCTGGTGCTGATGATCGGCTTATTCTGCATTGTGTCGCCTGCCAGCGCGGATATCATCGTCGATTGCGAGACAATGTCCGAAGGCGATACCTGCACCGACGCCGTCGGTGAGTCAGGGGTATGCACGGACGTCGACGGCCATCTGGAATGCCGCCCCGAAGGTGACGACAACGGCAGCGACGACGCCGGTATTGACGCAGGAGCCGACGCCGGGACCGACGCCGATGATGACGCCTCCGAGAGCAGTTGCGCCACCACTCCCAGCTTGAGCAGGTCGCTAAATACATTGCTGCCGATACTTCTCGGTCTGGGGCTGCTGATGGTCTTCAGGCGACGCGAGTAGGCAATTTATGACCCAGTGGCAGGCGCTCGCGTTCACTCTCGCCTTCGAAGTACCGGTCGTGCTCTGCATCGCCTGGTTCTGCGGATTTCGCGACGAGATGATTCGCGTAGCTGGCGTGGCCGCTGCGGCGTCCCTTTTGACCCATCCCATCGCCTGGTATCTGGCGCTCGCCGGTCTCGCTGACGTACCATTTTGGACTCGCGCAGCCATAATCGAGGCCGGAGTCATCGGCGTGGAAGCCGTCGTCTACGCAAAAGCATTAAAAACGCGGTGGACGTTGGCATTTGCAATGTCGATCATCGCCAACATGATTTCGTTCGGTGGTGGAATATGGCTCGTTCGCTTCCTTTGATACCGGTCGCGTGCTTCATCCTCGTCTTTTTCGTCCTATCTTGCGGCGAGGCGGAGCCGGAGCCCGCCGATACCGACGACGAAACTCTCATCGAACGGGGTCAACGCTATGCTGAGTCTCGTGAATTTCGTCGCGCCATCCTCGAGTCGAGCCTCGAAAACCCCGACAATCTATACAGTCAAAAACGCCTGACCAACTACGCCGTAGATGGTGAAAGCTGGGAGTCACTGCCAGTCTTCCGCCCGATTGCGCAGCCGATCACAGCGTCGGATTTTGACACCTTTGACGAGCAGGGACGGCGAGAATCGACCTACTCGGGCCCGGCAGACGAATGGGAAACACAGTGGGATCACGGGGCGCTCCTTGAATTGGGCGAGCGCGCTTTCGAGAGCTACCCATTGCGTGTCGATGGGCGACTGGCCCCGGTGGTGGAGAGCGCGGACAATCTCGACCGGGTCGGGTTGTGGCGCGACGACCGCGACCGGATCGGCGGTCTCGTCGCCCAGACATTAGAAGATGGCACGGAGATGGTGGCCTGGACCTGTTCCACTTGCCACGCCTCGGTACGCGAGCCCCAGGGGCAATTGGTCCACGGTCGCGCAAACGCAATGATCGACACCGGCGAATTATATCGCCTCGGCGGCTACGATGACTCCATCGTCGGCGCCTGGCGCCCCGGTCAGATAGATTCGAGCCAGGACGGCGTCGACAACCCGACGGCCATTCCCGATCTGCGGTCGGTGCGCTATCAATCACACCTGCACGCCGCCGCTTCCATCGCCAATGACCTGATGGCACTCACGGTCCGCGTGGAGACCCTGCTCATAACCTCGCAGATGGAGACCGCCAGGCCACCGCGCCAACTCGCATTTGCCATCGCCTACTACCTCTGGAATATGCCGCTCCCACCTACTGAGACGACAGGCGAGGAGGAACGGGCGATCTTCGATGAAAATTGCAGCGGATGTCACTACGCCGACGGCACCGTGGCAGCCCCCGTCGACTACGAGCTCGTCGGTACCGATCCGACGGCGGCCCTCTCTCCAGCCAGGACCACTGGTCGCTATCGGATCCCCACCCTGGCCGGGGTCGGTGATCGCCCCTATCTACTGCACGACGGATCGATTCGGTCCCTGGAAAAATTTATGGACCCCGACCGACTGGCGTCGACGCCGGGACATCCCTTTGGCCTCGATCTGTCGCAAGAGGAGCGCGCAGCTATCATCGAAGTATTGAAAACCCTACCCGCAGACGAATGACCGCGTGCGCCCCCCTTGGGGCCCACGGCCAGCCTGGCCGCACTTCGGGCTGCCAGCCCGAACCCCAGGGGCGTGACGACGGTGGATATTGTCCCCATCCAGCTTTCGACCCGCTGCAAGTAGCGGTTTACGCACCTGTATTCGTGTGTATGCTCTCGGCATGGAATATCCCCCGCATTGCAGGAATCACCATGAGCCGTATGACTGAACTATCCAGCCTGGAAGACTCGCTGCGGGCTCGTCGCCTGGACGTCGAGCGGGTCGAAGATACGTTCAACGTTCAGCAGGGAACGGGGATCATGGCCACCAAGGCCCATATCGATCCCCGCCGCCTATTCGACACACTCTCTGACGACGAGGAGATTCGCCGACGTCAAATCGCCGGCTTCGTAAACGGCATCAAACATGTATTGCTCGAGCCGAAGCGCTCCAGTGCCGATGAGTGGGACTTCGTAGAAAGCGCCGGACGCCTCGTTCCCGCTCCACAGGCGTCGACCTTTACCCTCGGTGTCCAGGAAGCGGCCGGTCAAACTCCCTGGACTGTCGATTTTGTCGACGACCTACATTTTGCTTATTTCATTCAGCTCGACCGAGGTCTAAGAGTCCTCACAGAGGCCCAGGTTGAGCGCTGGGGCGTCAGCGAGGACCGAATCACAGCGGCCGCTCGAAGCCTCTTATTTCACAAGACCCGAAACCTCGATTTTCAGCCCTTTGAGGACAACAGCGAAGTCCAGCGACTGCACGCCGGTGACGACCTCGATGCGGCCCGCTGTCTGGTCGTGGCCGACGCCTTCTACAGCGATATCGGCGACGAGTTTCGCTTCGCCCTGCCCTCGACGGAGCACTTTTTATGCGTCCTCCAGTCCACACCGGACGGACTCTCAGAACTGAGTGACGCCACCCGCAAAATCTATCTTGAGGCCGATACCCCTTTATCGACGCGCATCTTTCGATTTGAGACCGGAACGCCGGTCGCCATCGAGGACAGTGACGATGACTGACCATAGCGACGATATCGATTCTACCCTGCCCCAGGTGGTCCAGGACTTTCTGCGCTCCGGGGCGACACTTCAGGAGATTCGCCTAAATGCCCGCGGCAATTGGACCCATGAGGGGCTGATCTTTGAAAATAAGCGGATCATCGACCTCTTCTCCCGCAGCGTGGGACGCACCGAAGGAGGCACCTGGGTGCTTGAGATCGGCCGTTTCACCTACCCGATCGTCGTCGAGGATACCGGATTTTTCGTGGAACGAGTTGACTGGAGCGACGATCCACCGCCCCTGTTATTGAGCGACCGATCCGAAGAAATGCTCGACCTGGACACGTTGACCTACCAGTCTGGAGGCAGACTATATTGCCGCGTCAAACAGGGAGACTTCCGGGCCCGCTTTAAACGCTCCGCATACCACTCCATTATCGACCACCTCCAGGAGCGCGACGGCGAGATCGTCATCGCCATCGGCGACCGCGAAAAAACTCTTATTTCAACTGACGAACGGGAATCTACGGACCACTTTTAAAGACCGGATCCAAAAAAGTTGCGCTCCTCCCGCAGTTCTCTATCGTCAATCCACGGCACATCACGGTGGACCGCAGTTCACCGCTGACGCGCCAACGAGCCAAGGAAGGCCACTAAAAAGCATCCCGACGACACGGAGTCGCTATGGAGTCCCAGACACATCAATCGCCCGCCCCGGACGAACGTTCTGCCAGAAAAGAAAAGATCACTACTCGGCTGAGTTCCGGCACCGGAGCTCCGATCTTCGAGCCCGGTCCCCATACCCGGATTCGCCGAAACCCAACCCGCGCCATCGCCGCTTTGACCTGGAATGGCGGGCCCCGCGAAGCCTTCGGACAAATCCTCAACGTCAGCCTGACCGGGTGTCTGCTCCGCACGGAGTCGACAATTGCTCCCGATACGGAGCTCGAGCTCACCGTCACCCTCGTTGGCGCCGGCTCCAATGAGGAATTCGACATCCGGGCAGTCGTGCGTCGCACCACTGCCGTCCGGGGCCGCCAGGCATATGGTCTGGAATTCATCAGCTCATCGACCGATGAGAAAATCGCCATTCAAAAGCTCTACTCCGAAACTGCGCGTTGAGAAACCGGCTTTTTTTGCTCAGTCGAGCAGGAGCACCATGCATCTACTAGCAGTCATTGATGCTACCGAGCTCGAGGCGCCCGAGGGCCCGGCGACCATGGTCGCCGGGCTCTCTCTCGTTGAGCGTGCGGCGCGCCTTGCAGCCACCACGGGTGCCGACGAGCTCGTTATATGGCTTCCCGCCGACCAGCTCGACTCTGCCTCCGCCCTTTCCGGAGGGTTTTCGGGAATTGATGCGACCATTCTCACACCAGAGCACTCCTACACTGCCGCCGAGAAGCCCGACGCACTTCTGATCTTGAACGCTGGCGCAGTCTGCGACCGTTCCCTGGTACAAGCAGCCGTCGAATCCCTCGAAGACACCGACCCCGGCGCCGCCTCCCGGACCTCCGACTCGCACCTGGTCGTCGCACGCCCCCAGCGACCAAAACCTAAACTATCACTTCAAGAGCTCGGCGCCATCCGAAGCGACGCCCGCCCTCGCCTATCCGGCGGCTGGATCGTCTATGTCGATTCGCCGGAAGCAGCCGGGCGCGCTGCACGCCGGCTGTGGAATAGCTGCCGAAAAGCCGAGGACGGGATCGTCGCCCGTTACTTAAACCGTCACTTGAGCATCGCCACCAGCCGACTCCTCGCTCCCACATTCGTGACCCCCAATCACATCACGGCCCTGACCTTCGCCCTCGGCATCGCCGCCGCCCTGGCAGCAGCCCACGGCGAATATCTCGGTTTTCTCATCGCCGGAATTCTCTACCAGCTCAACTCGGTCATCGACGGCATTGATGGAGAGCTGGCGCGAGTGCGCTACGAATTCAGTTTCCTCGGCGAATGGCTCGATACCATCAGCGACGACCTCGCCGACCTCCTCATCTATATTGGCCTCGGCATCGGCGCCTGGCGCACGATGGCCGACGCGCCGGGCCCCTGGGGGAGCGAGGTGTGGCTGTGGCTGGGCCTTTTGGCCGCCGCCGGCAAAGTGGCCAGCATGGCCGTATACTATCACTGGCTCATCCGTCATGGCCGCGGTGACTTGCTGGCCTTTCAGTGGGATTTTGAAGACGAAGACGTCGGCGATGCATTCATGGCTCGTCTGCTATCGAGCACGCGTTATCTCTTTCGGAAAGACTTCATCGTTTTCGCCGCCATGATCGCCAGCTTCGGTGGCTATCTTCCCCACCTTCTCTATGCACTGGCGCCGGGAAATATCATCGTTGCCATCAGCGTAGTGGTTCAACAACTACGGGGTCAGTCTCCGTAGTTCGCTCCCGAAATTTGCCTCATTGACCAGATAACCTGGTGGGCCTTCGCAGCTCCGCGCGATGCGGTGTGTTTTTTTCCCGGCGTTCCGGTATCCTCAGCGAGAATGCAGTCCTCTTTTCTAGGGCGAAGCTCTTTGAATGCTCGCCCATCTTGCGTCGTTCTGCACACAGATAAGGACCCTATTATGCTGTCCCCGAGGGTGAACCCCGCCCTATTTCCTTTAGTCGCCGTCTTTTCGTGCCTGATTTTGTTCGTAGTTGCCTGTGGCAGCGGCACCGACGAGCCGCTGCAGAACGAAAATATCCACGTCGAAGATGTAGACCCGGCCGATATTCCCGACGTGGGCCCCCCGGATGACGCCGATGCCGGCGATACCGACGTTCCCGACGCCGGCCCTCCACCGGAGGAATCTATTTTTTGTGACGAGCCGATGCCGGAGCCGCCCTCCGGCGAGCGCTGCGTCGTTGAACAGGGCTCCTCAGATCGCCTCCTGCTGCGAGGGACCATCCTCGCCGGCGACGAAGTCTACGAAGAGGGCTCGGTATTGATCGACGGACAATCGCCGAACCGCCGCATCGACTGCGTAGGTTGTGATTGTATCGACGAGGCAGATGCGCAGGACGCCACTGTGGTTTCCTGTCCCGACGGCGTCATCTCGCCGGGACTGATAAACCCTCACGATCACCTGACCTTCGCTGAGGGCCGCCCTCAGCTCCACGGTGAGGATCGCTTCGATCACCGCCACGACTGGCGCCGGGGACTGCGAGGCCACGACCAGATCAGCACATGGCCCCGAACCGGCGGCCATCGGGAGGTCATCCTCTACGGCGAATTGCGAATGCTTTTGGGCGGCTCGACGAGCATCGCAGGTTCCACTGGATTTACCGATGCCTCCGGACTTCTGCGAAACCTCGACCAACCATTCGACACCGAGGGACTTGATGGCATCAACGTCAATTATACGACCTTCCCCCTCGGTGACGGTGGTTTTCCCCAGCTATTGGCCTCGGGCTGCGGCTATCCCAATATCGACAGCGAATCCAACGTAGAGGATGGAATCTACCTGCCCCATATCTCGGAGGGCGTCGACGCCGAAGCCCAAAACGAGCTGACCTGCCTCGCCGGAGAATCGGGCTCGAATCTCATCCGCGAAAACACGTCGATTATCCACGGCATCGCCGTCGATGCGCGCGATGTGGCACTGATCGCCGATCGGGGATCAACTCTTGTGTGGTCACCTCGCACCAATATCGATCTCTACGGCAATACAGCCCCGGTATCGCTGTACAAGCGATTTGACGTTCCCATCGCTTTGGGCACCGACTGGTCGACCAGTGGCTCCATGAATATGCTCCGTGAATTGGAGTGCGCTGATTATCTCAATCGCATGCACTTCAACGAGACTTTTACAGAGGCCGATCTTTGGAAGATGGCCACCTACAACGCTGCCCTGAGCATGGGCGCCGAGCATAAATTGGGGCTTATCGATCCGGGCTATGTCGCCGATATCACGATCTTTGACAGCCGCGGACGGTCGCCGTACCGGGCGGTCATCGACGCCGACATCGATGAAATCAGCCTTGTGATGCGCGGTGGCGAGCCGCTCTACGGTGACGCCCAGCTTATCGAAGACCTGGTCTCCGACGATGACCTCGACGGCTGTGAGATGCTCGACGTCTGCGACCGGCAACGCCGGGCCTGCATTGAACTCGATACCGGCCAGAGTCTCGCCGAGATTGAAGATGAGATTCACTCCCAATCGTATCCGCTATTTTTCTGCGGCGAGCCGGAGGATGAGCCGACCTGCGTGCCCTCCCGGCCCTCCGAATACGACGGCATCAGCACCCCGTCGGACAGCTCCGGCGACGGCATCGCCGACTCCATGGACAATTGCCCCGACTACTTCAATCCCATCCGCCCCATGGACGGCAATCTTCAGTCCGATATCAATGGCACCGGGATGGGCGACGTCTGTGATCCCTGCCCGCTGAGCGAGGATCCGGACTGCGAGTCCATCGACCCCGACGACTGGTCGGGTGACGGCGTCCCCAATGACGAAGATATCTGTCCATTTCACTACAATCCCGACCAGGAGGACTCCTCCGGCGACGGCTTCGGCGACGCCTGCAGTCCCTGTCCGGATCACGAAATCACGCCCGGCAGCCCCTGTCCGACCACCATCTACGATATCAAGACCGGCGAGACCGGCGACGGCCAGGAGGTTCAGCTCGGCGACGCTCTGGTCACGGCGGTACAGCCCGACGAGGGACTCTTCGTGCAGGTTCACCCCGACGACGACCTCTACGACGGCGTCGAACACAGCGGTCTTTACGTCTATCTGGCAAACTCATCGGCTCTCGACGAGACGTCCTTTCCCGAAGCCGGCGACCGTATCCATATTGTAGGCACGGTCAGTGATTTCTTCGGCCAGCTTCAGATCGCCAATGTCACCGATATCGAGATTGAATCCTCGGGCAATTCGCTGCCCGACCCTCACCCCGTCGAGCCCGACGAAATCGCTACCGGTGGATCGCTGCAGACAGAACTCGAGGGAACTCTCGTCACCATCGACGAAGTCACCGTTACCGATGTCGATGTTCCCCCGGGCCCCGGAGATAGCGCGCCGACCCATGAATTCATCGTCGACGACTCGCTGCATATCAACGACTTCTTCTACCGTGTCTCGCCCTTTCCCGAAGTCGACGATATTTTTGAGGGAATCACCGGAGTATTGCGCTGGGCTAATGACAACAACAAACTCGAGCCGCGCTTTGAAGAAGACTTCGACTTTCCTCCGCCGGAAGTGGATCGAATCGAGCCTGAGACAAGCTTCGTAGAAGTCGGCAGTCAAGCTGTGCCCACCTTCGACGTCTACCTTACGCGCATCCCTGAAGAGCCCAGCACGGTTGACCTCGCCTATAGCGAAAGTGGCGTGGTCGACGGACCGGATTCGGTGGTCGTCGAGGCCGGTGAGTTATCGGCGACCGTCGATATTCAGGGACTGTCCGCGCAGGAGGAACCGATCATCGTCGAAGCCACCCGAGAAGACCTGACGGTCTCCGGTGAAATCCGTGTCTACGACGACCAGACCGAGCGCACACTCGACTCTCTCAGCGCTCCCAGCCACGCCTATTTCGTCAATGAGACCGTGACACTGACCGCGGCATTGAACGTCCCCGCGGGCGCCGGTGGCGAATCGATGACCTTTGAGTTGACACCGGACTCGGACGCCTCATTCCCCACCGACATCACCCTCGCCGAGGGCGAGCGAACCGCCGAGATCGACGTCGAGCTCGGCGATGATGTCGGCACCTTCGTGGCCTTTGTCCATTATGGAGACGCTTCTGAGAGTTTTGGGTTCCAGACCTTCGACGAGCTGACCACCCAGGTTGAGACGTTCACTAATTTTGAGACGTCGGGATCACAATACGCCGATGGCTCATTCGTCGGCGACGCCGGGTTTAGCTGGGACTATACAGAAGCCCGTCAAGCACCGGCTGGTGATACTGCACCGAGCATCGACGGCACCTCTATGATCCTGCGCGACACCAGCGCCTCGCTGAGCGCCACGGATATTCCCGGGGGAATCTCGGCATTTTCCGTAGAGATGAAGCAGGCATTTACCGGCAGCGGCTCGCGTCAGATCGAGCTCTTTATCAATGGCGAGTCCATGGGCACATCTGTCGCCTTTGAAGGCCAGAACGAAATCCATGAATTCGCCGTCGATGATATTGACGTCAGCGGGGAGTTCGACCTGGAGATATGGGCCACGACCGGCCGTCAGGTCACAATCGACAATCTGACCTGGACCTCCGGACTTCCCGTCGACCCCGACGAACTGGACTTTGAAAGTGCCGAGCTCGACGGTTTTAACCCGGAGTCGGCAGTCCTTGAGATCTCTGATGAGGCGAGCCCGGTATTGGAGTTGAATCTTTTGTTCCCGGCGATCGAAGAGACTACCGTGGACCTGTCCTACGATGACGACGCCGCCATCGAAGGTCCCGGCGAGGTCGTATTCTCTCCCTCCGAGTCAACGGTGGAAATTCCACTGCGAGCTTTGCAGACTCGCGACGATCCCGTCGGAATTCACGCCACACTCGACGGCGATACCGTCAGCGCCGAGGTCCACCCGGTGGGCCCTCCCGAATTGGTGGGATTTGCACCGGAGTCGACACTTCTCGAGGTCTCGGGCAGCGCGGAACCAGCCCTGGCGCTTCAGCTTGAGCGAGCAACTCAAAACCCGATGGAAGTCGACCTCGAATACACACCGGACGGCGTCCTCGATGGACCGGAAACGATCGACATAGACCCCGGAGAAGACTCGGTGATGCTGGAGCTTCAAGCCATATCTGCCGAGGACGATCCAGTGACGATTACTGCTGTCCACGACGACTCGCAGGTCACCGGCCAGGTCCGAACCTATGACGACGACACTCCGCGAGCGATGCAATCGCTGCAGGCCGACCACGTCGCCCTCCTCACTCACGAGACGATGACGCTCACCGCCACTCTCGACATCCCGGCCGGCGACGAAGGCGAGACTATCGACTTCGATATCCGTCCCGACTCCGATGCCACTTTCCCCTCGCAGGTGACTGTTGCCAGCAATGAGCAGCACGCCGATGTGGAGGTCGAAATCGGCGCCAACGAGGGCCGCTTCGTCGCCGTGGCCTCGCTTGAAGACTCGGCCGTCACCTACCCCTTTGAGGTCTTCGCACAGCCCGATACCTCCACCGAGACCTTCGACGACTTTCAGACCTCAGGAAGCGGCTACTCCGACGGCTCCTTCGTCGGTTCCACTGGCGTCACCTGGAACTATACGGAATCGCGGGACGCCCCCGTTGGAAGCGACGCCCCGGCCATCGACGAACCCTCGATGATCTTGCGAGATACCACATCGTCACTGAGCGCTACGGATGTCCCGGGTGGCATCGAGTCATTCTCCGTGCAGATGACCCAGGCATTTACCGGCCTCGGCGATCGCCAGATCGAGCTCTTCGTCGACGGCGTGAGCCACGGCACGTCGACACCATTCGGGTCCGAAGACGAGGATTTCGGTGAGATATACGAATTCGCCGTCGATGATGTCTCTGAATTCGGCTCCTTTGACATCGAGGTGGTCCCCGTAACGGATCGCCAGATCACCATCGACAACCTCACCTGGACGGCCGGCCTGCCCGTCGATCCGGACACCATCGAATTTGACGTGGCCACCCTCGACCAATTCTCCACCGACGAGGCATTTGTAGAAGTCACCGGCGAGAGCTCACCGGCGCTGGAGTTGCAACTCGAAGCTCCGGCCCTCGAAGCGATCGTCGTCGACCTCACCTATGATGACGACGGCGATATCATCGACGGTCCGCAACAACTGGCCATTGACCCCGGAGAAATGATAGCCGAAATCTCATTAGAGGCGCTCCAGACCAGTAGTGAGCCCGTCGAAATCACCGCGTCCTACGACGGAGATGAGGTCACCGCCAATCTAAACACCTTTGACGAGAGCACCCCCCGCCAGATTGTCGCCTACCAGGCGTGCCACGGAGTACTCCTCGACCAACCGCTGGAGTTTTTCGTCGAACTCGACGTCCCGGCCGGCCAGTCGGGCCTCTCCCTTCCACTCAATATCGACCCCGCCGATCACCTGGCTTCAGCACCGGACGACGTCGTCTTTTCCGACGGCGACAAATCGGCGACCTTCACGTTGACCTTCGATCAACAAGAGGGTCCGGTGGAGGTCGAGATCGCCACCGATGACGACGATGATGCGCTTACCGTCGACGTCAGCGACCTCAGTCCTCCCTTTGTGGAGGATTTCTCGGAGCTTGATAGCACACCCGGCGGATATAGCGAGCCCGGTGATTTCTTCGGAAATTACGGCTTTTTATGGTTTTACGACCGCGCCCAACGCACTGAAAGCTGGGCCATCGACGACGCCTCGGTGATCCTCAATAAAACCGATGAAGACGAGGCTTTTGTGCGAACTCACGATCTCCCCGGCGGAATCAGCTCCTTTAGCGTCGATATGATGAAGGCCCACACCAGCGACGATGAGCGGCAACTGGAGCTCTTCGTCAACGATGAAAGTATAGCCACCTCCGAGGTCTTCGGCGACGAGTCCGGCGAGGACACTGAGGTCCATATCTTCAGCGTCGACGACCTCGACGTGGCCTGCCTCGAGTCACTTGAAATCAATGCCATCGGCGACGGCCAGGTCAGTATCGACAATATCACCTGGACTCCCGTCGAGCCGTGATCGGCGGTCTGGAACCCCTTAGACGATCCTAACTGATCTCAATCAGAGTGTCGGTTGCAACTCCGTGGTAATGACGCTAAATAACGGGAGCGGCGCAAAAGGCCCGGGACGACTTGATTGGTTGGTGTATGGCACTGATCCGGGATACGCTATGTCGCAAATAAATCAATGAATGGATGGCGAATGTATCTCCCCGAGCCCGGTCTCGATGTCAGAGGCCGGGCTTTCCTGACTCTAGCGATCGCCTTGATAGTCTGCCATTGCGCCTGATAAGACTTAAAGATGTGCAGCAGTTGGCCGGTACCAGCATCGTCAGCTCCGATCGCGCTCCCCTTCGAGGGCCGCGACGCCCCTCCGGCTTTCGACCTTCATTGATGAGGACCGCGGCTGAGTGATGACCCAGCACCGAGCCACACAGGCATCCGAGCCGGGGGATATCGACGATTCAGCGAAAGAGTCGGCCAACTTCGACTCCCGAGCCACCGGCCGTCTCGCCGCCCTCAACATCAACCACTCCCGGGCGGCAGAGACCGTCACCGATCACAAAAAATTCAATCGCCGTCTTGTCATCGGCTATCTGGCCCTGTCGGTGGCCTGGATTTTATTATCCGACGCTGCCGTCGAGGCCTGGATTGCCACCGCAGAGATGCGTGCTCAGGTCCAGACCATCAAGGGAATCGTCTTCGTCTCTTTGAGCACCGGGTTTTTATTCTTTTTGCTAACCCGGCATTTCGCCCGAATACGACAGGTCGAACGCCAGATCCAAGATCGCGACTCTCATATCGGCCGCATCATCGACACGATGGCCAACGGAGTTGCACTTATCGACCTCGACGGAACGATCGTCGACGTCAACCCCATCCTCGCCGAAATCCTGGGAAAACGCCGCGGTGACCTCATCGGACGGCCCCTGTCGCCAGTGCATAACGCGCAGGGCGAAGGCGCGTCGACATCGCTTATCTTGGAGTATGCCCGCGAGCACGGCCAGTGGTCCGGTGAGTTAGAAAGCGTCCAGACAGACCGACGATCGATCCCCGTCCACCTGACGCTCGCCCCGCTATACGACGACAACCAATATCTGACGGGCTATGTCGGCGTTTATCTCGACCTTCGCGAGATTCAGGCCGCTCGCGCTCACGTCGACGGGCTGGGCTCGGTGATCGAACAACTGGCCACCGAAACAGATCTGGAACTCGTCGGTGAAATGGCGGTCAGTGCCGCCGTCGAGCTCACCGGCGGCGATCTGGGAGGCGTCATCCTTCTTGATGACGACCGTGGCCATCTGCACCACCGCTGGCAATCTGGCTTTTCCGATGATGTAGATACAGTTGACCACTCTCGCTCCGGCGACGAATCCGATACCGCTCTGGTCGCTCGCGTCCTGGAAGATGGAACCCCTCGATTTCTCAACGACGCCGACGCCATTTCTCGACGTCTCAGCTCGTATGGCGATCAGGGAATCCACAACCTGGCCGCCGTCCCTATCGATGTGCGCGGAATCACCCGCGGCGCGCTCATCGTCGGCATCAACGACTCCGCCCAGACACTCGACGAAGATCAACTGCCCCTGCTCCAGGCTGTGGCCCGTCAACTGGGGGTGGCCATTCACCGACACGAATTACTCAAGGACGCCCGGCGCTCGGAAGCTCGGTTTCGAAACGTCGTCAACACCGTGCCGGACATTCTCTTTTCAGCCTCCTTACCCGAATTCGAGACCAGGTTTATTAGCCCCTCTGTGGAGCGAATCCTGGGCGCACCGCGCGAGGAGTTTCTGGCCAATCCTCAGTTGTGGCGCGAACTTATCCACGACGACGACCTCGCCGAGTTGTGGCCGAGCCTGCTTCCGGGCGACGAGTCAACCTCGTCGACCTCAGGTATCGCCGCCGAGAGCGACGACAGCGGCCGTTACAACGTGGAGTATCGAATCTGGAATTACGACCGAACCCGTTATTTCTGGTTTGAGGATCGCGGCAAGATCGACTGTGATGAGGAAGGTAACCCGGCCGCCATTACCAGCGTTGTCAGCGATATCACGGCCCGCAAAAAGGCCGAAGATCGGCTCGCCTTTCTCGCCTTTCACGACCGCCTCACCGGACTGCCCAACCGCCTCGGCTTGCTCCAGGAACTCGATCACTGGTGCACCGGAGATTCGCAGGACTACGGCATGTTGCTGTACTGCGATCTCGACCGCTTTCATCTGGTCAACGATATTCACGGCCATGACTCGGGAAATAATCTCCTTATCGAGACCGCCCGGCGCATCGAGACAATCCTCCCCGATGATGGCACCCTCGGCCGGATCGGAGCCGATGAATTCGTGGCATTTATTCCCCTTTCCGTCGATGAACTCACCAGTCTTGAAGACGACGACACTGCTCCCAAACATCTACTCAAGAAACAGGCGCGCAACTTCTCGCTTCGCATTCTCGCCGCCTTCCGCCGCCCCTTTACGATCCGCGATCAGCCCTCCTATCTGAGCACCACAATCGGCATTGGCCTGCTGTCCGAGGAGATCGACGATGGTCAGACACTTCTTAAAAATGCTCATCGCGCCCTGGCCCACGCCAAGACGCTGGGACCGGCGAATTTCGCTTTCTATGCCGGCGAGCTGGCCGACGAACAACAGCGCCGACTTTCGCTTCAGTCCCGTCTTCACCACGCTCTGGAGCACGACGAATTCTCTCTTCACTACCAGCCGATTATTGACCTTTCGACCGGTCAGATCGTCGGTGCCGAAGCCCTCCTTCGCTGGACGACCGGCGATGGCGAGGCGATCTCTCCTGCCGAATTTATCCCCGTCGCCGAAGATTCCGGATTGATCATTCCCATCGGCGACTGGGTTCTGCATCAGGCCTGCCGCGACCTGTCTAACTGGCTCGACGACGGCCTCGAACTCGCCGTCTCCCTCAACCTGTCGCCCCTTCAATTTTTCCACGTCGACATCGTCGAGCAAGCCCGCGCCGCGGCGCGCGACGCCGGCATCTCGCCCAGCCAGGTGGAGCTTGAATTGACCGAATCGGCGATGCTCGTCGACCCCGATGAGACCACCCAGATCCTCGGTCGGCTACAGGATGCTGGATTCTCCATTGCTATCGACGACTTCGGCACTGGCTATTCCTCACTGGAACGACTTAAACAACTCCCCGTCGAAAAGCTTAAAATCGACCGTTCCTTCGTCTGCGATCTTCCCGGCACCTCGCGCGACGCCAGCATTGTGCGTAGCGTGGTCACTCTCGCCAAGAATTTCGATATGATCTCACTTGCCGAGGGCATCGAGACCCGCGAGCAATGGCACGCCCTGCGCGAGATGGGCTGCCCTTACGGCCAGGGTTATCTCTTCAGTCGCCCCATTCCGGAGGCCGACTTTCGCAAGCTCTGCTCCACCGCCCCCAATTGGTTAGTCAGTGAAGCCACCACCAGTAGCTGAGCGAATCGCTCGCACCGGGCGACATCCGCTCGCCCCCGCCAGATGGCGATTTACCGCCCTCACTTGACCGACTAAGTCCGCCCGGTATACTTCCCTTCAACGCTCATGAATGGCTACCAATATCAGCATTTTTCACAGGCGACGATGACACTCACCTGCGAGCCCCGTCTGGATTTATCTGCGGGTTCGCTTTTTTCGTAATGACCGCGCGGGTCGTATAACCGGCGAGGCGGAGGAACGAATGATTCAACGATTGACCGGCGGACACCTGACTACCTTAGTCGCCCTCGGACTTGTGTTTACCCTGGGCTGTGCCGATGATCCGGGCGAAACGACTAATACCCCGCAACAGAACAACAACACGCACCAGAATAATTCCGACCCCGATCCCCCGGAAGACCTCGATGAAAATAGCGAGTTACTCCACTACGGCAACTGCGATGCCGGCGAACAAACTTGCACTGTGACCACCACGGTTGGCGTTCAAACCAACCTGTCTGTGCAATTGGTCAACGCCGATGGCGACCCTATCGAAGGGGCGATGATTGGCTTTCAATTAGACGCTATCAATGGCGGTGAGGCCGCCGCATTGACCGCCTCCAGCGCCATTACCGACGACAACGGTGTGGCCACCACCGAGCTTCACACCGGCGACGAAGAACAACCTCAGGACGCTATGGGGACCATCGAGGTCACCGCCAACGTCCTCGACGATGATGACGTCAACGATCTGCTATTCACCGTCGGTATCAGCCCCAAGAATGCCGCCGCCTATATCATCGAATTTGACCACCTCGGCGAGTCCAAGCCCGATTACGTCCAGGGGTTTTTGCTCGATCCGGACGTCGATTGTGACGAAGCCGTCAGCCACTATCTCGAAAATAGCTTCTGGCCCAGTGACGCTCCTCTGCCGCTGGCGCTGGCCGTGGTGCCCGTGATGGGCGACGGATCCATCGGCGATGCCATGTATCCACAGGTGGAAAATAACGATAAATTCACCGTCGTCGGTGTCGCCGAACGGGAAGTGGGCACTGAAGATGTCCACGTCGCCTACGGGTGCAATGACGATGCCGACCCCGTCCAGGACGGAGTCAATGTCACCGTCGAGGTCCCCCTGGTCGATCACCTGCCGCATTTTGAGAGGGACTACAAAATTCGTCACGAATTCGACCTCACGGCGGCCATGCCGGAGTCGGTTCAAACCATCATCGACATCATCTCCACCCTGGCCGACAGTCCCGCCGAATTTATCCTCGGCTGCCCCGAGGGCGTCGGCGACTGTGGCGACGGTACGATGGGCCTGGTCGACCTGCTCTTCGAATCGGAGACCTTGGACAGCAGTATCATCGATGACATCGAAGATCTGCGAAATAACTCCACCCTGTACAATATGGCCAAAGACTTTCTGGACGGACTTATCGAGGAGCATCTCCTCGAGGGTCTACTCCCGGAGTGGGCCACCGATGCCATCAACGTCGCCGGCGATATCACGGATATGCTTCAGGGCTTTGAGGTCGACGGCACCTTCGTTTTCACCGAGCAACCAGAGTTGGAGGTCAACGACGGCGTAGCAATTGGTACCTTCTCCAGTGACGTCGCCTATCAACGCTGGGATGATATTCTCTTTCAGTGGAGCGGCCCCTGCGACAACGCCGCCGACCCCGATGAATGTGCTGAAATCGCCGTCGGCGCCGGTGACCTGGGGACGACAGACGCCATCATCGGCGATTTCAATGCCACGGTCTACGGCTCCACCTACATCGAAATCGAGCAGCATCCGCTGACACTTAACTATGGAAGCCTGCTCATCGGCGCCATCGAACAGATAGCCCTGCCCCTTATCTTCGACGAAAGTGTCACCTCCATCACCGACATGCTCCACGAGCTGGTTTCCTGCTCCGGGCTCGCCGACACCTTCAGCGATGAAGGAGACGGCCTGCATACATCGGTGATGAATATGTGCACCCAACTGCTCAACAACGCCACCGAGGCGGTCTATGACTATGTCGAGAGCAGCCTGGTCGCAGAAAGTGACGATCACTTCCGATTGGGTACACCGCTGGAGGCCCACTGCACGATGCAGCAACCCGAGATCTATACCGACTCCTGGCCGGGCGCCCCCTTTCCCTATATCGAATCCTTCGGCCAATCTGAGGAGGACGGCCGCTGCGTATGGGATACGGAAATCGATTTCAGTGGTGACGGTGACGTCGACGCTGAAGTCCCCGGACAATTCGACGGCAAACTGCCCTGACGATATTTCCCCATCGATATAAAAAAGGCCCCCGGAGGTAGATTCTCCAGGGGCCTTTTTTGTCACGGACTATAACGGGTTATATCTGCTGCAGCGATTTACCCTTCTGAGGGCAATCCTTTGAGCTCAATCCCCATATTCTTGCAGGTAAAGAGAAAGACCTCCATCTCCACATCGTTGATAAAATCCCTGGGCAGCGCCTCACGGATCTCCTTCCAGCTCAGCTCTCCCGTCTCTCGTCCCCGCCGCAGCAATTCTCGCTTATTGGCATGAACTGCCGTCTTCTCGGGATGCTTTTCGAATTCCGATTCCTTCACCATCTCTAACTCCGTCCCTGGGGGCATAGCGTTCGCTCTCATTGCCAAGGTTAAGCACTGAGCGACCGGACTCAATCCTCATCAACATAGGTCTTGAGCGAGGGCACATCTCGACCGAGCGCAGCAAATACCTCCCCGACCAGAAATACGGAGCCGAAAATCAATACGTCACCGTTACTTTCTTTAGATACGGCCTCGATACATCTCTCCGTCACTGCGGCCCCCTGCCACAGCGCATCTGGAACAAAATCGCGAAGCTGCGCTGCTGTTCGTGCGCGCTCGTTGACCACGAGACTCCCCCAGACCGGCGCCCCGACGTGTGAGAGAAACTCACCGATTCCACCCGGATCCTTATCCCTCATAGACGCCCAGATCACCGCTCCAATCTGCCGGTCCCGTTGTTTTACGGCCCGGGCCAACGCCCGGAGTCCGGCAGCGTTATGAGCGGCGTCGACAAAACCGCGGCGCCCATCGCCATTGAAGGCAATCTCGTCGAATCGACCGGGCCACCGCCACCTCTTATATCCATCGTCAAAAGCTTTATCACTTTGCGACTCCCCCAAAAGAACCTCCACCGCCCACCTGGCGGTCTGCTCATGACGGCGCAATATATCCTGGCGCGCTGCGCTGCCGTCACCTCGCTCAGCGACGACTGGCTCGGCACCGGCGTCATTCGCCCGCTCGACTAATTTGCGGTGGGCGTCCTCGTGTTCTTGTCGGCCGATAACCGCCGGCACGCCGCGTCGAAAGATTCCCGCCTTCTCCGCGGCAATCTCTGTAATTTCCTCTCCCAGATACCGGGTATGATCGCGGCCGACTGTCGTCACCACACTTATCGCCGGCTCCAGGGCATTCACCGCATCGAGCCGTCCTCCTAGTCCGACCTCGAATACCCCGAAGTCGACTGCGCAGTCAGCAAAAAGTGATACCGCTGCCAGAGTCGTCATCTCGAAAAATGTCAGGTGTTCTTTCTTCTCATCACCGTCACCTCCGTAGACGTCGAGTAGTCGCCTCAAAACCGGCTCTACGGCCTCCCTCGACAGAGGCTCACCGTCGACTCGAAACCGCTCGCGCACGCTGATCAAATGAGGACTCGTATATAGCCCCACCCGATAGCCATGAGCCTGCAAGATGGCTCCGATCAAAGAGGCCACCGTGCCCTTGCCGTTCGTGCCGGCCACCATGATGACCGGATATGCCTCCCCTTGATTGCCCTGTTCGTCGAGAGCGCTTCTCAATCGCCCCAGCCCCGGTTTGATCCCGAAGCGACGCAACCCGAAAAGCTTCGCGGTCAATTCATCCCAATTCGTCGTTGCCATCATTCCCTGGTCTGGCATCAGATACGGCACACCGCACCGCCCGGCGCAGTTTGATGACCACACCGTTTAAGGCGAGACCCCATGCGGATTAGTTGTAGGAAAAACGGTCCTGCAACTCGAGAAAGCGCAGGTAGCGATCGTAAGCTGCCGGATCGAGAATCTGGAAATAGCCCCGTCCGTCGATCGAGATCAGCTCGTCGCGGACCAATTGGCTTAAGACCTCTTTTATCTCACCGATCTCCATGGCCAGCACATCGGCCAGATTATCGGGGATCGGGGTCGGATCTGTAACCTCCGCGCTGCGTGTCTCGGCCTCGGCATGTAATTGATGAAGCACTCGCGCCTTGTTGGAGCGAAGGATCAGATTGCTGACCCGATATTGCGCCTCGGTCAACCGCTGCGTCAGCTTCTTGAGCATTCGCAAAGCAATGTCCGTATTGCCGCGAATCATGTCCTCGAATTGCTCGGTCTGCACCTGAATGACCGACGCATCTTCGATGACCACCGCTGTCACAGGCCGCTGCGCGGTGCCCAAAATTGCCAGTTCACCGCAAAACTCGCCGCTGCCCAACTCCTCGACCACGATCTCGGAATCATGGATCCTCTTGGTCAGTCGCACCGAACCCGATTTAATTACGTACATGCGGTCGCCTTCCTCGCCCTCGCGAAAAAGTACAGTCCCCGCAGAACATTGCCGAACGCCTTTATCAGTCACGTGACTTCCCGACGGTTGGATTGAAAGAACGGTCCCGGACACTTTGCTTTATCACCTCGACCACTTTTCGAGGGGATTTTGCTCCAGAGCGCACCGGGTATATTGACTGACCAGGGGATCTCGACTGGCCAAAAACTCACATAGATGAAATCGAAGTTTTTTCAGATCCTCAAAGGTGTCGACATCGTACCAGAAGCCGAGCAAATCACACAAGAGCCCTTGCTCACTAGCTCGCGCCCAACTCTGCTCGAGGACCGATGCCGTACTCCAGTCTATTCGATCGAAGACCACATCCTCCGGCGCAAGCCCCGTTTTACTCGCCTCGTCGAGGCCAATCAAGTAGTAGCCGCCATCAAAACTGGGACCGAATACCACGTCCGCCCCCCGCAAACTGAGCCGCGCCGTGTCGAGGTGCTCTACTGACAGAGTTGGCGAATCAGTGCCTACGACCAATACCTTCTCGACGCCGCGTTCTCGAAGCATTCGCACCGTTCGCCGGAGTCTTTCTCCAAGATCGCCAGTCCCCTGACCGACTACCTCAAAGCCCAGGCGCTGGCGCGCCGTCGTCGCGAGCCGATCTGAGGGCTCGCCATCCCAGGCGAGGACGGCGGCGATATCGGCTCCGGCCTCAGCACGCCGGCTGCAATATCGCTCCACCGTCACCATTACGTCGCGGGCAAAGGCGCGATAAAACTCGGCAGCTTTCGCCGGCGTCAGCGGCGGTGACAGGCGGGTCTTTACAGCGCCCGGCTCCGCCGCTTTTCCGAATACCACGACCGCCTCGCTTACCCCTTTTTCGTCACCTCTTTCGCTCACGAAAATACTCCCGAAACAATGTGTACAAGATCTTGTAGCTCGCCTTTACCGTGCCCGTCATGGTGCCCGTGATCTTCGATACCCCCAGGCGCCGTCGATAGCTGACCGGCACCTCCACGGCCGACAGCCCGTAGCGTGCTGCCTTGATCTGCATCTCCACAGTCCATCCGAAATCGCGATCTTTCATGCCCAGTTCCTCCAGCGCCGACCAGCGAATGGCCCTGAATGGCCCGAGATCGCTGAATCGATACCCATACATCAGGCGCAATATAGTGCAGGCAAGCGCATTTCCCACCACAGCCTGGGGTAAAAGAGCTCCCGGTTCACTGACGCCGAGGGTCCGACTTCCGATCACCAGATCGATAGTATCGCTGATGATCGGTGCCACGACTTGCGGAAGCTCTTGTGGATAATCACTGAAATCAGCGTCGATAAATACCAGAATATCCGGCGGGTTTTCGCGAAGCTCCTCAATCCCGCGCAGACATGCCGAGCCGTAGCCCTTCTGCAACTCCTGCACCACGGTAGCACCGCCCTGACGGGCGACATCGGCTGTCGCATCAGTGCTTCCATTATCGACGACCACGACCTCTCGCAGCCAGTCATCGGGCAGCGCGTGCAGTACCTTCGGCAGACTCTGCTCTTCATTTAGCGCCGGAATCACCACGTCGATCGCCATTGACGGTGGCAATTGGCTTTCATGCCTTCGGCGGCTCCGCCAGATCCCACCTCTTCTCTTCGACTCGTGATTGCGTCGCAAACTCTTCCGTCTCCGTTTCTCGGCCCACACACCATGGCCTAAAACGGTACTATCCCGCAAACTCGAGTCTCCTCCCGCAGCGCCTCCGGGGTTTCTTCAACCCAGGGTCGGCCACAAGATGGCCTCAGCAGCCGTCGAGACGTTCATTACAATCAATGACTATGGGCGGGCACCCGCGCCTCACTGAGCCGACTGGTCAACGTTACCAGCGACAGAATGTCAATCTCGGCGCGGCAGCGTTGCTCCTCGGGCGATTCTCCATCGACGATGCCATCGCGGACCACGCCGAGGACCTCTTGCTCCAATTCGCGAAGTCGCCGCCGGTCGACATCAATGCGTATCGTCGCCTCCGCACCCAATTTCCTGCCCTCGCCGACATCCAGGACAACAAGACGGCTTCGGCGATCGCATAGATCCTCCCACCACCTGGCCCACGCCTCGTCGCGGCGACCGACTCGCTGCTCGACGACCAAAAAATAGTCATCGAAATAAGCCACGGTTCTCAGCTTTCCATCGTCGACGACGAAGAGCACGCGCTCGGCAAATTTCGATCCCAGAATATCGTAGAGCTCGGCGACCACGACTTCGCCGTGAGCAAAATCGGGCGGAAAAAGCTGACGGCACTTTTTCTCCTCCGCCTGTTGTCGTGCGAGAATTGAAGAGACAGACCGTCTCCTGGGCTTCCATTTCAATTCTGAATTCTCGTTTCGCTCCATGATCCTGCCTCCATCCGTGGAATCGTGCTCGGCGGTGACGTCGATCTTTCGACTACTCCCTTCGCTGGCCGCCATGACGACGACCGAAACCGAACGCATCATCAGTACTGAACGTAAGTTTACTGAACGTTCAGGCAGACAGCAAGAAAAAAAGAATATTTGTTCAGTGTCCACGCACAGGTTCAATTCGAACCCGTGGGAACGACCTGAGACGACGGCGACTGCACAAAGCGCAACCGCTACTCCCTCACACTGATGTACTGCGTAACCTCAAGGCTATCAGCATCATCCGCCGATTTCCAGTCGCCGTCGGCATCGGTCGACGTGCCGAAACTGCTCGCCATTGCCTTCACCACCACAGATCGCAGTGGTCTCAATAACTCTCGAGATCGAATTGATGGGTGATTCGCTGACGGGTGGAGACCGGCTCACAATCTCGGGTGGCCGCCTCAAACTCAAACGTCCAGAACACCTCTTCTGCCGCCTCGTCGAGGCCATAGCCGGGTCCCTCGACAATGCGGACGTCTGTCACACTTCCCTGCTCATCGATCTGCAGTAATCCCACCACGGCCCCTTCGATTCCACGGCGGCGAGCGCGCACCGGATAGGCCGCACTCGGCGTGTGAACGGGCTCGGCATCGGTTGGGGGACAATCCCTTCCGGCACCCTCCGAATCCTCCGTCGTCGATGAAGGCGCCTGACGGGCCGGGCGTCCCGTCTCGATTTCCCCGCCCTCGTCTCCCGAAATGATCTGAAAATCCGGTGGATCATCGGTCGGTGTGGATTCAAGAGCGATATCGTCGAGGCGGCGCGGCTCGTCTGGTTCCGGTTCAGGCTCTGGTTCCGGTTCAGGCTCTGGCTCCGGTTCGGGCTCCGGCTCCGGTTCGGGCTCCGGCTCCGGTTCGGGCTCCGGCTCCGGTTCGGGCTCTGGCTCCGGTTCGGGCTCCGGCTCCGGTTCAGGCTCGGGCTCCGGTTCTGGCTCGGGCTCCGGTTCAGGCTCGGGCTCCGGTTCTGGCTCCGGCTCCGGTTCCTCGACCACGGGTGGATCAGGCATCACAAAATCAACCGTCGAAGCAGCCTGCTCTTCTTCAAACATCTCGTAACGCATATGAGGCGCAACGAGTATGATCGCTCCGAGCAACAGAAAATGCAGGGCCACGGAGAGCACGAACCAGCGAAATAGCACTCGCAACTGCTCGCCATGCACATTCAGATACGATATCTCGAACTCGTCGGCGCCGAGCTGTGAGGCCCCGGGCTTCTCGCTGCTCGATGTACTGTCATGGTTCATTCAAATCCCAATCGTGCTTCCCAGCGCGACGATGACACTTCCGACCTAAAACCCACCCGGCATATCAGATGAGCGACACTTTCATAGCGGAGAATGGCCCGTCACGTCATCAAACGGTCCGGGCAACTCCAGACGGTAATTTCGGTTTCCCAGCGCAAGCGGTACGCTACACTGCGTGGCAACACCTCACTCTCAGCACCAGCTTGACGTTCGAGGATTAAATCTCAGCAGCATCGAATTTATTCATAC
>SKQC01000142.1 GCA_007119175.1 Myxococcales bacterium
CTGCGGCGCTTAAGATTTCGGGGGAGAGCGACCGCAAACCCGGGTCCCCCAGACCCACTCCCCCAAAATCTTCGGCGCCGTTTTTTGGCGCCCTTAAATACACGCAGATCGCATGCCCCATAACGCCATACCAACCGCCGAACAGACCATCCATTTCGTGCTCCCCCAAACTATCTGGTTGAAAAACCATATCTGCCGCCTAGGTTTGGCGATCCGATATCTCAAATCGCCAGATAGTAGCGGCGCTCTGGGACTGTATTACGAGTTGTTTTTACTGATATTTTTCACATGGAGGCATTATGGGTAGCAACGAAAACAAAGAAATCCTCAAAAATCTCGCGGATATTCTCAGTTCCGGGGATATGTCCAAGGTCAACGAGGTACTCGACGACAATTTCAGCTATCGCTCCACGGCGGGAGAAGAAATTCACGGCCCGGAAGCGATGATGGACTTCTTTGGGATGTACGAGGAGGCCTTCTCCGATTTCAACACCGAATGGCAGGATATGGTTGCCGAGGGAGACACCGTCTATTTTCAATACCGGCAGACCGGTACTCATAGCGGTGAGTTCTGGGGGATTCCGGCGAGCAATAACAAGATGGACATTCTCGTCACTTCCCGGGCGAAGCTCAAAAACGGCAAGCTCGTCGAGGTATACGACTCCTTTGACACCATGGAATTGCTAAAGCAACTGGACGCCCTTCCCGAGGAGTCGACTCGCAAGCTTGAGGAATTTTCGAATCGGATGCCCGGACGGCGGATGTAGGGCTCAAAAGCACCATAAAGCAGATGCCCGGGGCACCGGGAGCCACCGCAGACTCAACGGAGATTTCGATTTAGGTGGTCCCCGCTGCCCCATCCGAGCGCTCACAGACGACGGTCGCGGGCTATCTGGCGACGTAGATGATCGCCCGGTGCTCGACTGACCGGTATGAGGCTTAGATCGGGACTCCGACCCACTTCGTGCATATTATTGCAAGGTAGTCGGTTTAGCCGGTTTAGCCGGTTTAGCCGATTCGGGGGAGTTGCGAGCGGGGGTCAGGCATTATCTATGAGCGACCGTCGCGCGCAAACCAATGACAGATTCACCACAACATCTTCAAGGAAACGTCATGGCAGAACGAGTAACAGGCAAAGTCAAATGGTTCGACGAGGACAAGGGATTCGGGTTTATCGAGCGCGAGGACGGCGGAGAGGATGTCTTTCTGCACTTCAGCGCCCTGCAACAGGCGGGATTTAAGACCATCGATGAGGAAGCCCGCGTCGAATTTGATGTCGAGCAAGGCCCCAAGGGCCCGAAGGCGGCCAACGTAGATCGGGTCTAATTCCGGTCCATATTCGCCCGCCCCCCATTGCTGACATAGCGCGAGATCTAGCGAACGCCGGTGATAAATCCCGGGTCGGCTTCCTGGGCGGGGACGTCGTCTTTTAGCCAGCAATGGGCGCTGACTCCCTGCCAGGTCGGTCGTCGGTAGGTAAATGCCTCGCAATTCGAATCGGCCAGGCAGGCCTCTCGACACACCCGGGGATCGCCGATATCCATATCGAAGTCCTCGTAATTATCGCCGGGCCGGCGCATACCGACCTCCAGGCCCTCCAGGCTTGAGCCGGGATCTTCGACTGCCTGCTGAGAGTCGAAGTCACTGTAAATCACGCCGGCCTGCGAATAATTATAAAATCCGAAGCGACCGGACTCGAAGGGCACCGGCGAGTCGGCGGCATCGATCTGGAAGATCATTTCACCGCCGACAATAATGACGATCTCTTCTGAGGTATACGTCAACTCGAAGGGATAGTCCGTATAGGCGCGCCATCCCCTTCCCTGCTCAAAAAGGGTGTCCAATACCTGGTGGTCGGCAGTCTCGTTATGAGCCCACAGCAGGTGCTGGTAGTCCGACGAGGTCATCTCCCCCTGAAGGTGAGACAGGGCAAATCCCTCGTATCCCATATTTCCGGCGTTGGTCTGCTGATCGTAGGCCTTCCAGGACAAAATAAACGTATTAAAATCGCTCTCATCGTCGCCCTCGTCTACAAGCGGTGCCTGATAGCCGAAGACAAAACCGATGAAGTCATCGTCCGAGTTCTCCTCGACACGGAACGTGCCGCGAATCGTGACGTCGTGATGCTCTCCCGGACTGGTATAAAAGGTGGGGTCGCCGTTGACGGACTGCACGACGGAGCGCCCGTTATCGGAGACACTCCAATTGCCGTTTGAAGAGTCTCCCTGCTGGGTCCACTCGTCTAAAAAGATGGGCGTCGTCACCTCGAGTTGAGATTCCGGCTCGCGATCGACATGGGATTCCGCCAACGACGGGCTGCCCGTGCAGTACACGTCCATGACGCACCCGTTAAAGGCAATTTCATTTTCAATACCGGCATCCGCACAGATGGTCTCCGCCTCCTGCCGGCCCTGCTCATCAAAATCATCGACCAGGGTTGGCCGGGCGGGAAAACTCTCGTCTACGAAGGTCGACCAGCTCTCTCCGCTGGCATAATCAAAGAGGCTGTCGTCGGCCTGCACACGCCAGGACTCACCGAATTCATAGGTCAGATCCATCCAATCCACCGGTGAGGCCAGCGGCGTTCCTCCCCGCGGTGTGAGATCGTCGGAGGGATCGCCGTTAAAAGTACCCAGCAATCCTCGCACCTGGCCTTTCCGGCTGTCGGAGAGCGATACCCGGACGTCGAGAAGGGGGTTGTCTGACCAGGTTCGCGATTCGATTTCCAGCCGGTCTCCGCCGGACCATTGAACCTCGTAGTGATTTCGCTCCGGCGACAACTCTTCGACGGTGCCACCTCCGTCAAGCGCCAGAATTCCACCGGGAAACGACACTTCCTGTCCGTCGACCAGCACCAATGCCTCTTCGCCGGCGTAAAACGCCACTCGAGAGTCGCCGACCTGTGCGGCCGCCGCCGTATTGACGCCGACGTCCCTGCATACTCCTTCGGCGGGCTGCTGACGGACCTGCACCTCAAGGGAGCTGTCATCGGTGGTTTCCACCATCACGTATTCTCCGGCGCCGTGAAAATCATAGGTCACGCCATCGAATGTATCGTAATGGGGGTCGCCGGTTCCGTCGCCGTCGGTTGTGGTAAACATATCGATAAAGCCCTGTCCGTCGTCGGGCGCCCCGACGAGGCGTCCTCCGATATGTCCGGCGTTGGTAAAGAAGTTGTCGCTATTATTGTTGACGTAATTTTCGATGGCCTTTCCCGCCACATAATGAGCGACCATGACGCCCACAAAGACCGGTAATACGGCGGCACCGGTAGCGCTGATGACACCTGCTCCGGCGAGAGCGGCCGTCACGGTCATCGCAAAGGTAACGCGACCCACGATATCCTCGACGGCGAGCCCGAATTCGAGAATATCTGTGGCGTCCTCCGCCGTACACGTCGCCTGGCGGGTGGTGCCGACGTCATCGTCATCATCGGCATAGGGACATAGTCCTTGTACCTGCTGGGTGATCTGCTCTTCGGCGGCGTCCGTGGAAGCCACCTCGCATAGTCGCGTATGAGCATCGGCGCCCTGCCACAAGGCGGCATCCTCGGTGGTAGCCACCAGACGCCGCCAGGCGTCGCTTTCCTCAAAAACATTCCCTAGCCGCTGCTCAACCCATGCTTCGACCTGAGCGGAATCGATCTGAGTTCCCTCCTTGTCGACCACCTCGAGCGTCTCCAGCACTCGGCCATCCGTCATGCGGACTCGCCCATCGATATCAGCATCGGCATCGGGACCCAGATCATAGGCCAATGACATGCTCAATGGCTCCGGGGTCTCACCATTTATCACCGCCCACTGAATGAGCTCATCGTCTCCGATGCGGTGAACGATCTCGAGCCAGATTCGCCCCTGACCGAGGTCGCGTCCCCGCAGAGTCTGTGAGACCGGCGTCTCTGCCCCCTCGCGAAGATGGGTATCCACCCGCCATTCCTGAAGGCGGCCGGTGTCCATATCGAAGTCCATCTCCAGATCGCCTTTGAGGCGTCCCAGCGACTGATCGGCGGCGTCAGTGAGATCGACGGCGATTTGGCTTCCCTCCACCGCCAGATCATAGCGAGCCACACCGGTCTGATCGGTGACCTCTGCGCCGGGCACCAACCCCGCGGTGATCGGCTCCTCGCACAGCGCCGACTCCAATCCCTGCTCTGGCGCGTCGCCATCATCGTCGTTGGCGTCGTCCATCAACTCGTCGCAGGACAGCACTCCCGCCACCAACGCAAGACAGAATACGAGGCGAATAGCCGCCGAAATCGATATTTGAATATTAAAGATTCGCATCAGAACTTCTCCTCAAAACCTGTGACGTACATAAAACTGGCGACCTCGGCATGCCGTTTTGGCGACAAGCACCATTAGCCCCGATCAGGGAGCCTCCACCAGAACGCGTATGCGGTGGGCATCGGTACCGCTCCACACAAGATCCAAGCCCCGCCGGTCATCACTGATGGTGATGGTGTCGCGCGCCGAGCTCAGCCCCTGGAATCCGGCCGGCTCGTAGGTGGTATCGGCCGCCCCCAATTCGGCGTCGGTGGCGGCAAGCGCTGCCTCATCGACGATGACACCGACGATGGGCTCAGCGAAGCGCACGGCGCCGGCAAATAGATGATCCGGATTCTGCGGAATTCGCCGCGTCAATTGGTAGCTCGAAACCTCCGTGCCCGAGCCGACCGTGGTCGCACTGAATTCACCGTCCGCTGTATAGACACCGGGCTGTGAAATATCGACTTCCACAGCCTCGCCGACCGTGGTCGACAACTGCTCGTCAAACAGGGAAATGCTCGGCTCAGCAGGGGCCTGACAGGTAAGGAGCTGGTCGCTGACCTCCACGACCTCTGGTGTCGCCACGTGCCGTACTGCCCGCTCGACGACGAGATCGTGACGACCGGGAGGCTGCGAGGCGTCCGGCTCTTTGGCGTCGGCCGCTGCCGCCGCTTGATCATCGTCCTCAAAGCAGACCACGTCGATGACGCAGGCGCTCAGAATATGAGCATCGCTGACCCCCTCGTTGATGCATGTCTGTTCGGCTTCGCGAACCCTGTCGGCGGGCAGAGAGTCCACACTGGTCGGCGAGGCGGGAAAGTCGTCGATCAGAAATGAGTCTGCATCCTCGCCGGGGGCGTAATCAAAAAGGGAGTCGTCGTCGCGCACCCGCCACGCCGGCGCGAGCCGCTCATAGAGATCCTCGAAAGAAGCCGGCTGGGACAGTGTAGTACCGTCGGGCAATACCAGCTCCGTTCTCGAATTTCCGTCGACGCGCCCCAGAAGGCCGCGCACCTGGCCGCGACGGTGCTCGGGAACAGCGAGTTCGACGGTCAACGACGAGGTGCCCGTCGTCGAAGAGGGGCGCTGGATGAACTCTGCGGACTCCCCGCTGCCCCATTTTACAGTGACTCGACCGTCATCTACGGCGATGGAGGCGTCATTGCCCAATTCGTGGACATCGCCGGGCCCGGTGACGAGTTCACCGCCGATGCGCACCTCCCACTCCGGATGGGAGCGCACGCTTATTCTTCGCCCCTCGATCTCGGTGGCCGCAGCCGTATTCCAGGTCAGGTTTCCACATCCCTCTACATCCGACTCTGCCAGGGGCTCAAAACGGCCCTGAACGATGAACGGATCGCCAGCGTGGGCTTCGGCGAGCACATACTCTCCGGCGGCCTGCAGGTCATAACCATATCCATCCCAGGTCGTCAGGTGCGGATCACCCCACAGGTCGGCGACCCAATTGGCGATACTCTCGCTCCAGCTTTCATTGCTGTGATCTCCGGGACATAAATTCATCGTCTCCGTCTCGATATCGCCCTGCTCATCGTCACTCGACGATTCCCCTCGGGGCTCGGGACGGGGAAGTTTTTCCACCTGGCAATACGCCGTATGATGCTCGACCTGGCGCCACCAATTGCGATCGAGAAAGGCCGTGGTCAACAGCCGTTCCTCATCGGTGCCGATGATATAGTCGAGGCCGGTCTCGGAAAGCCACTGGGTGACTTCCTGCTCATCGCGAACGCCACGGGAGTTGAAGACGTCGATGCTGTGAAATTTATGCCAGTCGTCGATCCGCGTTCCTCCCACCGTTGGCTCGCCCATTAGCTGGTCGGCGGAGACCATATAGGTCAGCCGCTGAAGCTGAGGTGGTCGATGGGCTCGCACCCTTTCGTCGACGAGCTGACCACAACTGGGAAGGGTAAACGGGGCCCGGTCCAGGGGAAGATCGGGCGCACAGGGCGGAGCCACCGGCGCCTCCTGCTCCAGCCAGCAACCCACCGTGTTGAATCGCGCCTCAAGATGCAGGCTCGGCTCTCCGTCGAGGCGCTCTATCCGCATTCGAACGGTATAGCCGTGGCGATCGACATCCTCGCCCCAACTGGCGATTCGCAGCGGTGCCACATCTTCTTCTCGCAGAAATGCCTGCATGGTGCCGTCGCGGTCGATGGGATCGCCGAATAACTGGGTCACCTCCATGATGCCCAGCTCCTCGCCGGCCGCATCGAGCATGTGGATCCAGGCATAGCCCAAAAAGACGTCCGCCCCATAGACATATTCGGCAATCCCGGCTCGCTCCTCGGCCCAGCTCGACGCCGCCACCGAGTCCTCCAGATAGTCGTCTCCGGTACAGAGACCGAAGTGAGTCGTCGACCCATTTGAATTATTAGACGACGGCGACTCAGAGCAGCCGGCCACAGATAAGATCACACACGTCAGAAGAGCTGGCAGACAAATCCGGCGAAAAACAGTCACGGAACACCTCTCGCAAAGCACATCTCGGCATCGATTCGGTTCTCCCCCCCTGCGATGGACTATTGCCATCCCCTGGTCGCTTTCTAACCCGGATTATTCATGAGGCGTCGTCACGAGGCGAAATCAGCGTCCAAAGCGCAAAATCGAGCCCCACAGGCGATGCGACGCATCGTTGAGGAGCGAGATGAAGCGATTTTGGGGCTGATCAGCCGCAGTAGACGAGTCATGAATAATCCCGGCTAAGCACGGGAAAATCTAGAAGACGCCGAAACCTAGAGGAAGGGGGATCGGTCGTCAAGTTGACGCCCAGAGGCAATCTCAGAAGCAGAAGCGCTTTACCGTGGCAACAGCCACATGGCACTTTAAAGACGCGTCCAAAAGGTGTTTTGCGAAAGAGCTCTAAGATAAGGAAAAGATGATGGATAAAGAAACTCTAGTTGCCAGAGCCAGACAGTGGAGCAAGTCGCAGATGGAGACCGGAGCGGGCCACCACTGGGCGCATATTGAGAGAGTGGTAAAAAATGGCGCCGCTCTGGCCCGTCGGGAGGGCGCCGACGAATTGGTGGTGCAACTGGCGGCCCTGATGCACGACGTGATCAACCTGCCAAAGGATCATCCCGAGCGATCGATGGCGTCGACGAAAAGTGCCGACGCCGCCGGAAAATGGCTGCAGGGAAAGCTCGACGAGCGCCGCATCGAATTGGTGGAAGAGGCGATTCGATGCCACTCGTTTTCTGCCGAAATCACCCCAGAGAGCCTGGAGGCGAAGGTCGTCAGCGACGCCGATAATCTAGACGCACTCGGCGCCATCGGCATCGCCCGGGTCTTCGAGGTCGGAGGGGCCCTGGGCACCCAATTGATGAATGGCGACGATCCTTTCTGCCACGGCCGCGACCCCGACGATTCCACCTACACGCTGGACCATTTCTATACCAAATTACTGCGCCTCGAGGGGCGTTTTTATACCGATTCCGGCCTACGGGCAGCGCGCACCAGACTGGATTTTATGCGCGAATACCTGACCCGACTCAAAGAAGAGGTAAATCCAGCGCTTCCCTCCGCCTCATCGACCTGACTCCCGGTCACGATGCGCCGCTGAGCAGCCCCCGACAGGCAGTGCCACAGCGACAACGAGGAAATAGCATTCTTGACACCCCTGTTATCCACACGTATAAATCCCGCCCTGTCGGGACCGAAAAACTCGCATCGCCGAGCCCGTCTTAAAGGTCCCCACAGAGCCCCTTCGGGGCGTGGCGCAGCATGGTAGCGCGCTTGCTTCGGGAGCAAGAGGTCGCTGGTTCAAATCCAGTCGCCCCGACTCAACGAAAGCGGCTAATCCTCAACGGATTAGCCGCTTTCGACTTTCTTGAAGAACCTCATATCTTGGCAGTATTGGATCAGTTATTGGATCAAGGACGTCAATTGGAGATAAGGTTACCGACTAACGACATTAGTCCCTCACTGAAACCTCTTCTGATCTAGATAGCACGATAGCGCTAAACTCTTGACAAACCCCTGTTTGGCAATCGATCTTCGCTACTCAGTACCTCGTTCGATCCCCATTAATCACTGATGCAATACTGAAGGGAAGTTTTTCGTGAGCAAATCGGAGCTAGATTTTGAATACGCTCTTCCGAACGACCCATCCATTGACCAGTTTGTGTCTGGAGATGTTGAGGTCGACCGATATTTTCATTCGCGCCAGTGGTTCAACGACGAACAGGGTAAATCATCGCCTCCGACCTATAAGTTTTGCGACGGTGCCAGAGTTATTGGATTTGCGGCGATAGCATTCCGCAATTGTCCTCATCCAACGGATGACTCGCCAGACACTGCAAAATACCTCGTGGTGTACGTCATCGGCGTGTCCGAAGACCTACATGGCGTTGAGAACCCAGAGAAATCTGGAGAATCCTATGCAGTCACAATATTTCGCACGCTGGAACGATTCGCACGCGAAAAAGAGGGCGTTGTCGGGCTCTCACTATGGGTGAGAACCGACAACGCCCGCGCTATCTCGTTTTATGAAAAGATTGGCTTCGA
>SKQC01000493.1 GCA_007119175.1 Myxococcales bacterium
ATGACTCCGGCAGCGGCTCTTGTAACCACAGGGCGTCATTATGCGCTCCCTGCACCTGAAGCGCTCCGTCCTCCACGCTCCAGCCCTCAAAGCCGGTCTGCCAGTCACTTCCGACTTCGTCGCCGCTAAAGTCGTCTTCATAGACCAGCTCCCCCTCCGGCACCGGCTGGGCATCATCGCCCTCTTCGCGGTCACACCCAACGACCAATGCCGACGACGAGATAAAAACGATCATCGCCAGAATACGAAATTTCTCCCACTGAAAACGCATCGTGACCTCCATGTAGCGTTCATTAGCCTTGCCTACCTGATCAGGACACATACCATGTGGAACTCACGTGAGAAACGGCTCCAATACTTCTGTCGCCACGGCACAAATATGTTTCGCCAGATCAGCAAGAAAATTTATCTGATCATCATCGTCCTCGCTGCGGTCCTGGCATGCAGCGACCCCGATCCGATCTCGGAAGACCCGTCGGATACCGGTCCAGACGGCAGCGCTGAAGACGTGCTTTCCGATCCGCCGGATGCCACAGATTCAACGCCGGACGCCGATGCCGACGGCGATGCCGCTGCCGACGCCGATGCCGGCGCAGAAGGTGACGATGTCGAAGATGCGAGCATCGAGCCGCAGGTCGCCTTCGCCGAACCGGCCGACGAGGCCGTCCTCGACAACCCCATCACCTTTCAAATCGAGGCCTCCGGAGTCGACGAAGTCGAGATCTTCGCCGACGAAACATATAGCCTGGGGCCAGCATTCGATCCCGACGAGGAAGACGAATTATTATATCGCTTTGCGGGCACTGGATTTGCCAGGCCGCTTCATGTCGAGGGACGCGTCGACGGCGAAAAAGTCGCCCGCGCCGATCTGACAATCACGGTCAACCACGATAGCTGTGCGGATACGTTTTTCATCACCGAATTCGACGACATCAACGTAGATCCGTCGGGTGAACTCGATATGTTCAATATCCGGGAGTCGTCACTGGCTGCCATTAAAGATGAGATCGAGACCCTCCAGAGCTGCGGTGCCGACATCACTCTCGGCGCCATGCTATCGCTTCTGATGTGGGAGGCCGCCTTTCGCGCCGGATCCTATAACACCCGATGCAACGAAAATAGCTATCACAACACCGAGAGCGACTGCGACGAGGTCGCAGAAGCGCTATACAGCTATCAATTCGGTATAGGCGGGATGCACACTTCAAATTTCCACCCCTGCAAAGGCGGCTCCTATACCCAGGGAATGCGCGATCTCTTTATGGATCTGGCAGATCAGGCGGGCTATTCCACCGACGCCGACCTGATGACCGAGCAGCTCACCGAGCGCTTCCACGAGGTCTGTCCGAATGATTCACCGACGGCCGTCGACTACTACCTGCTGGGCGCCCATGATCCATTTGGCATCCCGAAAAACGACAACGGCAATTACCTGGAGGCCGTCGGCGTTCATCCCCTGATGGACACCGCCGTCTCCGTGCCGCTGACCTTTAATATCCTCCACGGTCAATGCGACACCATTGATGACGACCGCGAGGCTATCGCCATCTGGGGTGGTGGCGACGAGCGATACGCCACCCAGGAACATCAGGACTCGATCCTGAGCCACTACAACAACTTTCAGGCCGCCAATTGCGATTGAATCGCCGCCGCTGAAGATCGTCGGCTCGGCGCTGTCTACTCGCAGTGGAGGGGGTTTTCATCGTCGGCCGTCACACTTCGGACATCGAGGTCGAAGCTACCCCGCATAATCGCGGTTTCTTCGGAGTCGGCCTCGTCGAGCTCAAGCTCCACATCATCGATAGAACCCTCGAGTCTATCGCTTGTGTCCTCTGGGCATGTCTCCAGGGTGATCGTGCCGGTATTGGTGTTATTATATGCGCTACCATCGCCCGGGAAATACCACACGGAAGGAGCCTGCTCCTCAACATCAAAGGTACCGGGAGCGGTATCGTCCTCCGAGGTATGGACAAATACCCGGATCCGTTCTACGTCATCCGCGTCTGCGTAGAAATTCTCCATGTCTAGATCTCCAAGATCGACCTGCACCACATTCTCTAGTAGCACCGCTCCCACCGCTCTATCGGCCTCCTCGAAATGGTCGACCGTCTCGGAGAGCGTCACCACGTCTCCGTCATCGAACTCGATCTCGACATCATAGGTGGATGTCAGAGACGAGCCAGACGATGAATTACCGTTGTCATCATCATCGCCACATCCCCACATAAGCAGGCCGGCGGCGAGGAGGATGACTACGTTCATCCCCGGTGTGTTCCATTTGACTGCATTGAAACTCATCGTCACTTCTCCCATTTGATGCGTGAACTACTTATTGCATGAAAACCGTCAGCGGCGACGCTCCCGGCGATACTCGTCGTATCCCATCGAGATGCACTCGTTGTAAACGGTATAATTGAAATCTCGATCGACGGCACAGCCCTGCTGTCCGCTCCTCCTTCGGGCGTGACCGCGTGCGTAGCAATCGTCGTGATGCTCCTCGACGTTGGCCAGACATTCCTCCGGGTCATCGTCATCGAGGCACCGCTCTTCAGCATTGCTCTTGACCACCCTCGGCTCGCATTGATCCATGACCACCAACGGAACGAAACCGAGAACGGCGACGGGAACGATAATGCGCCAATCCAATAATTGATCGCTTCTCATCGAGGTTCCTGTCGTTGAGTTCAATAAAGACGTCGGCGTCCGCCAGCCATCACTTCGCTGTTGTCGCGTCCTACTTATATTGCGCTCCCTATACGGTCGTTGTCCACCCCTCCGGCCCGTTCTCCCCTCGTGGGGAGCAGATACTATCGCTCCAGACTGGTATGCGCCGACGCGATCGATCTGTAATATTGCGTGGAGTCACAGAGTTTTTTGTACAGGATCGCGGTGTGAACTCCCGAGCGACATTAAAGCCCTTCGTGCTCCAAGAGCTTTTGGGGCAAGGGGGAATGGCACGAGTCTTTCGCGCCCGGCATGGCGAAGACGGAGCCGAGGTGGCCGTCAAGGTCTTGATGGCTGCCGATGCCAGGAAAATGCGCTTTCGCTCCGCCTTTGCGGACGAGGTGCGTGCGGTGGCGTCGCTAAATCATCCCGGAATCGTCGAAGTCTACGATTACGGAGAACTGCGCGAAGACGATATCCCCGCTGAATTCTCAAACCTCCAGGCCGGAAGTCCGTTTCTGGTCATGGAACTTATCGACGGGGGATCGCTCCATGAGCGCAATCGAGCCTATTCCTGGTCATCACTGCGAAGTATTCTGCTTCAAATATTAGACGCGTTGGCCCATGCCCACGCCCGAGGGGTGATCCACCGCGACGTCAAGCCAGCCAATATTCTGCAGACATCGCCAGCTCCAACGGGTGAGCGACGTATTCGGCTCGCCGATTTCGGGATCAGCGACGCCATGAGTCGGCATGCCGACCCATCGGAGAGTTCCAATTCATCGGGGACGCCGCTTTATATGGCGCCGGAGCAATTTACGGGAGATCCCTATCTGAGCGGCCCGTGGACCGATCTATATTCGCTGGGATGCGTGGCCTACGAATTGGCGACCGGCAACCCCGCCTTCGGTGCCACCGAGCCACTCCGGTTGTGGTCCGCGCATATCATGAACCCCCGTCCGGAGCTGGAGCTACCGGAGAGCTCAGTTCCCCGGGGCTTTGAGGATTGGATTCATCGCCTTATGGCGCGCGAGCCGGAGGACCGATTTCGACACGCCGCCGACGCCGCCTGGGCGCTCCTACAACTTGCGCCCCCGAAAGATCCCTCCGCTCCCCTCGGCGAAGTCGAGGCCACCGGCGAGGTTTCCGAGGCCCCGACCTGGGTGCTCGGAAATCTCGATACGATGGCCACACCGACGTCGGCAATAAACCCCGTATCCGACGTCGATTTTCGTGATATCAATGCCTCCAGATCAACTGGGAGCCATAATATCCGTCCGCCATTTGCACAAAATTGGCGGGCTGAATCGACGGAATCGACGAGCGAACAACTCCAGGGCGCCGGAGCCGGTCTCTACGGGCTCCGGACTGTGCCCTTTGTCGGTCGCGACGACGAGCGCGACAAGCTCTGGGCACAACTCGCCGATGTCATCGAAAGGCGGCGGCCCGGCGCCGTGATGTTGCGTGGCGCGGCGGGCACGGGAAAGAGCCGCCTCGCGAGCTGGGTCTGCTATCGAGCCGCCGAACTCGGCGCCGCGAATTACGGCGTCGCCTACCACGGTGAGCTGCCGACAGCCCTGGGAGCTGTGGCGATCATGGTTCGCAGCCTCCTTCGTTTTCACCGACTCCCCTCCGAGAAGTGGGACGAGGAGCTGAATAATCGCTTTCCCGAGTGGTCGTCTGAGGACAGAGTCGCCCTGCGGCAAATCCTGGCCGGCGCGGACGTCACAGCACAGATCGACGCCTCGCGACGCCGGCGGCTATTGCGACGAGTGGTCGCCGATTATGCGGCGCATCGCCCCCTGATTCTGTGGTTCGACAATATCCACTGGAGCCGGGAGTCGCTGGAAGTGGTACGCGAATGGCTGAGTGTAACTGGCCCTTTCCCCGTTTTCTTTGTCCTCACTGTGCAGGAAGAGGCGCTCGCGGGCCGCGTCGACGAACAAACCACCGTCAACGAGTTGGCGTCGCGAGCCGATGTGTCCACCCTCGAGCTAACCCCTCTCGATGACAGTCAACACCGACGGCTGGTGTCCGAATTGCTGGGATTCGACCGCGATCTGACGCGGCGAATCGCCCGGCGAACCGGAGGCAACCCGCTATTCGCCATCGAATTGGTAGGGGATTGGATCTCATCGGGCCTGTTGCGAGCTACAGACACGGGCTTCGAGTTGGTCACCGACACCATTCCGCCGCTGCCGGCAGACCTATTCGACCTGTGGGACGAGCGCATCGAACGGCTCGTAGCACATGGCAAGCCGGCGGTGTGGAATCTCGCCTTAGAGGTGGCGGCAATTCTCGGTGACACTATTCATCTCGACGAATGGGAGGCCGCCTGCGCCCAGGCCGGCCTCGTCGTCGATGACGAGCTTCGGCAGATCCAGACTCGCCTGCTCGACCAGAGCTTCGCCACCCGCCGGGTTGACGGGTATTGCTTTGCCCACGGAATGTTTCGCGAAACCCTTGAGGGACGGGCAAAAACGGCCGGCCGTTGGCTCGACCTTCAGTCGGCCTGTGCTGCGGCTCTACAGCAACTCTACCCCGATGGTGGGCCGGGACTCGCCGAGCGACTGTCCCGTCACTTTCGAGAGGCCCGTCGATTCGAAGAGTCCTTCAAGTACACAATTATGGCCAGTGAGGAGCGGATTCTCCGAAGCAATTACGGACGCGCCACGGACCTACTGGACGACGCCGGGCGATGTCTACGCGAATTGGAAACCGACAGCCTTTCGCCTCGCTGGGATCGAATCCAATTATTGCGTCTCGAGATCTCGTCGGAGCGAATGAAGCCCTCTCCGACACGCGATCTGGCTGGCGAATTGCTGGCCCGTGGAATCGAATTGGATCGCCCGCTTATGCAAGCCCATGCTCAAAAGGCGCTCGCTGCTTGCGCGAGCAGTGACGAGCAATTCGACGAGGCCGCCGCCGGGTTTAGCTCCGCGCTTGAGATCTTTGAGGAGCACGGAGAAGACCTTCAGACGGCCCGATGCCTCGAGGGCCTCGGCTGGGTCCGATTACGGGCCGGTCAGATCGACGAGGCCGGAGATTGTTTTGAGCAAATCATCGATCTCCTCGACGACTCACAGGGACTGGAAGACAAGATCGTCGGTGACGGCCTGGTCGGGCTCGCCACGGTGGCCCGCAATCGCGGCGACAACGACGAGGCCATGCGATGGCTGCAGCGGGCCTACGAAACCGCTCGCAGCTCGGGGAATACCCGGTTATTGCTCGACGTCGTCAATTCTCAAGGCGAATTGCAGCACACCGCCGGGGAGTTAGATGCCGCCGAGGCCTCGTATCGCCAGTGCATGGAGTTGATCGAAGAGCTCGGAAGCGGTGGGATCACCTATGTACGCATCAATCTAGCACTTGTGAATCTGGGCCGCCGTGAATTCGACGCGATCCGCGAGCTATTAGAAGAGCCAATCCGGCTGTTGCGCGCCTCCACGAGAACTAGCATCCAGGCCATCGTGGAGCTGACGATGGCCGCTGCCCTCGGCGCCGACGGACTATGGCCCGAGGCTCAGGCCTATCTAAAAAAGGGGCAGCACTGCATGGAGGCCTCAAAGGCGCATCGACGAGAAGCGCTCTATGCCTGTGAGGTCCTCGCCGATGCGGCCCGGCGCGACGAAAAGCTCGAAATCGCCAGCAGATCATTGCATTGGATCATCTCCATTGCCGAGCAACTCGACGATCCGGACCGCCTTAAACAGGCGCGTCGCGAGCTATCCGAGCTGCCGCGCCAGGCCGATTAAGCACCTTGTTCTCGGGTTGTCTTCGGATTGTCAGTGGCACTCGCTGATTCAGGTATTTCTCGCCGTCGCACACGAAAATGCCGGCCCACCTCTTCCGCGTGCTGAACGACCGATAGACGCCCGGAGAGCCGGCAATGGCGGAGTATGAGCGGTCGCCAGAAGTGCACTCCGTCGAGATATTGTGCGGAGAACGTGGCAATCTCATAGTCCATCTGGCACTATCCCTCAGACAGATCTTCTCGACACTATTCCTGCCCTGGAGGACTGATGTCTGCCAGTTGGTTTCCGCTCGTCGTCGCCGTGACGGGTTTCAATGACTGGATCAATGACAACCCAATTATTGTGGGAGTGGTGCTCATTGGTTTCCTGCTCATATTTCGACTCTTTTACAAATCCGGCCGAGACGAAATTGAGGAGACGGCGCGCAGTTTTGCTGAGCCCCACCCCGGCCTTCGTGTGGTGATGCCCAAAGCCAAAATCGACCCCAGTCCCTTTCGTCGGACCGTCACCTGCAAGATCTCCGGCGAATACCGGGGAACGCAGATTCAGGTCGCCATCGGCAATGACACCCAGTACATCAGTCTTATCCAGTCCCGAACCAATAAGTGGTACCTGGAATTTCGCGCCAAAATTCCGTCATGGCCCTCCGTTCTGACGCTTTCAGCAGAGGGAATTGCAGGCAAGATCAAAAACCTCGCCGGATTTTCCGACGTCAAAGTCGGTCATGAAGATTTCGACCGGGCGTTTCGCATCGGTGGACCAGAAAAAGTCGTGCACCATACCCTGACCGACGACGCCATCAAGGCGTTGCTCAAACTGAAGTCGATGGGCTACGACTTCGCCATCGACGACGGGGAAATCGTCGTCGCCGGTGACCCCTTTAATTTCGAAGAATCCGTCCTCAGACGCACGTTAAATAGCATGACCGCCGCCGTCCGCCGCATCGACCCCTCCCCGAAGACCTTTTAAAACCTGCCAATATAGGAATCCCTCTACGTTCAGGACTGGACACACCAGATGCAAACCTCGACGGTCCGAGGGCTGCCGATCTTGCGTCGCCGCAAGCGGCGTTCGACAGTCTATTGATTGGCCTCGCAATTAGAGCAATGGCCACAGCGATCGCCGAAGTCCGGGGGGCAGTCGAAGTGATTGAGAAGTACGGCCTGATAGCAGCGCGGGGAGTTGGCGTAGTCGATGATCCTGCCGAGCTGTTCCTTGGCAATGAGTCGGCGGTCACCGAAGCGGGAAAAGTCGATATTGAGCTCCAGGGGACCGACCTCGTTGAGAACCTCTACTTTGCCGCCGCCGTAGCGCAGATGGCCTGCCCGCGCCAGGTGGCGAAGGCAGACCCTGGCAATACGCGGTGGCAACTTCTGGCCCGGCCCACGGGCAGCTCGGGCAAGCCCCTTTAGGGTGTATTCGTGGGGGCCCGGTCCCAGTGAGCACAGGTGAAGCCAGATGCTGATCACCTGCATGCGAAGGGGAAATGCGTTTTCTGCAAACCAGTGGTGGATCCGAAGGTCAGAGCGATTGAACAAAAGCAGGCAATGCGCGGGTTTGCCGTCGCGACCGGCGCGACCGGCCTCCTGATAATAGGCCTCGATACTACCCGGGATATTGTAGTGAATGACGGCCCGCACATCCGGCTTGTCGACCCCCATGCCGAAGGCATTGGTCGCCACCAGCACCGGGGTCTGGCCGTTCATCCATCGCCGGTGCGTCTGACGGCGCTGTTTGGCAGCCATTCCGCCGTGATAACCGACAGCTTCGATGCTGGCATCGGCGAGATTTTTGGTGACCTGATTGACCTGCTTTCGGGTAGCCACATAGACAATCACCGACTCATCGCCGGTGCGCTCAACCAGATCTCTTATTTCTCGCAATTTGGTCTTTCGGGAGCCGGCGAAGCAAACGTCGAAAAACAGATTCGGCCGCTCCAGTCCGCCCATGAGCTCATCGTCGGCGCCAATGCCGAGTTGTTCTGAAATATCGCGGCGCACCCGTTCGGTGGCCGTCGCCGTCAGGGCCACGGTCTGGGGATTTTCAAAGCGCCTACGGGCCGCGGCGAGCCGGCGATAGGCAGGGCGAAAATCGTGGCCCCACTGGCTGATGCAATGAGCCTCGTCGACGGCCAGAAGTCCGATCTCGATATCTTCTAAAGCCTCACAGAAGATCTGACTTTGAAAGCGCTCCGGCGCCACGTAGACGACCTTGTAGTCGCCGAGGTACATCGCCTCGATGCGCCGCCTTTGTTCGGCCCGCGACATCGCCGAATGAATCGCCGTCGCCGGCAGCCCCGTCGAGCGCAGACCGTCGACCTGGTCGTTCATCAACGCGATCAAAGGCGACACCACCAGGGTGAC
>SKQC01000292.1 GCA_007119175.1 Myxococcales bacterium
CCCTCTGAATCGGCCGTCGAAGTTGGTGTTTGATCGCCGATCGCGAGGGCGAAGAGTTAAGAGCCCCTCATGCCCCCACCTGCCATACCTGTCAGTGTCCCGGGTAAGCTTTTCTTGCTCGGCGAATACGCCGTTCTCGCCGGCGGGCCGGCCCTCGTCACCTCGATTGACCGTCATATCACGGTCACCCCGCGTTCCGACGACGAGGGCTATCAACTCAACGGAGCTTCCTTTCCGGACGCTCTGCGTCTTCCCGTACTGGTCCAGCAGGTTCTGCGACAAGAAGAGGGAATCGAGGTTAAGGCCAACCGGCTCACCGTCGATGTCAGTGATTTTTTCCACGACGGCACCAAACTGGGCTTAGGCTCGTCGGCAGCATCCACTGTAGCCATCATCGCCTCAACGGCGCCTCACCTGTCGGCGCAACGACGATTTGAGCTGGCCTGGGAAGTTCACCGTCGCTTTCAAGGCGGCGTCGGCAGCGGCGCTGATATCGCCGCCAGCACCTTCGGCGGCACTCTGGCCTTTCATCTCCACTCCCTGTCTGAAACCTTTGAGTCCCTAAATCTGCCCGGACTGACCGCTCCGGGTAATCCGGTGGTCACTGACGTGGCGACCATCGATCCACACCTCAAAATCCCCGAAGAGCTGCGAATCGACGCTGTGTGGACCGGCGAGAGTGCCCAATCGGTCTCCTTCGTCAAAGGCCTCGAGCAGGCTTTAGAGCGAGAAACGCGGGCTACCGAGGCGACCTTAAAATCGATCGCCTCTCGCGCTCGTGTCGGTGTTCACGCCCTCCGCACTGGCAACGTTGAGCGCTTTATCGAAGCGATCCGCAAAGGCGACCGCGCTATGGAGCGGCTCGGTGAGCTCACGGGATTGCCGATCATTACCGATGTCCACCGTCGAATCCGCGCCCTGGCCCACACGACGCATTCCGTGGCCAAGCCCTCCGGCGCCGGCGGCGGAGACTTTACGATCCTCGTCGGACCGGCAGATGCGCCGATCTCCCGCGTCATCGCCGATGACTATCTGGTGCTCCCCATCGCATAATTAGTTAGAGTCCCCATCGCCGAGTCGTCGACGATCAGGAATCCGTAAAGATCGCGCGCAGATATTCGCGCTTCATCTTCGCGATATTCTGAATCGAAATCTCTTTGGGGCAGGCCGCTTCGCATTCGCCGATATTGGAGCAGTTTCCGAACCCCTCTTCCTGCATCTGATGGACCATCCGGCGGGCCCGGCGGCCGCGCTCCGGTTTTCCCTGGGGGAGCATGGCCAATTGGCTGACCTTGGCCCCCGTGAACAGAGCTGCCGACGCGTTGGGGCAGGCGGCGACGCAGGCTCCGCAGCCGATGCAAGCCGCGGCGTCGAAGGCCTTGTCGGAGACGTCTTTTCCGATCTTGACGGAGTTGGCGTCGGGTTTTGGGCCGGTACCCACCGAGACATATCCGCCGGCGGCGATGATCCGGTCGAATGAGTCGCGATCGACGACCAGATCTTTGATGACCGGAAAGGCCCGGGCTCGCCAGGGCTCGACGACAATGGTCTCGCCGTCGGAGAAACTGCGCATATGGAGCTGGCAGACCGTCGTACCGCGCTCCTCGCCGTGGGCCTGGCCGTTGATGACAAAGCCGCAGGTTCCGCAGATGCCCTCTCGGCAGTCGCTATCAAATTCGATGGGCTCCTCGCCGTCGTGGATCAACGTCTCGTTGACCACGTCGAGCATCTCCAGAAACGACATATGGGGGTTTACTTTCTCGACGGTGTAGTTTTCAAAACGCCCCTGTTTGTCGGGGCCGGCCTGCCTCCACACCTTCAAGTGAATCGTCATCATGTCGTCGGCCATCTCTACTCCTCTTCGGTGGCGTTTTGTCCCGCGCTTAAGACGTCGCAAAAAAGTCGGCAGCGCTTCGCCTCATTTATAACTTCGCGTCGACAATTCGACGTTTTCAAACTCCAGCTCTTCTTTGTGGACCTCGTAATCGCCGTCTTCGTCGTACTCCCAGGCGGCGACGTAGCTAAACTCGTCGTCCACCCGCAGCGCTTCGCCCTCGTCGCTCTGGTACTCCTCGCGGAAATGACCGCCACAGGATTCTTCGCGCTCCAGGGCATCGATGGCCATCAACTCCGCGAGCTCCAGAAAATCGGCCACTCGCCCGGCGAGTTCGAGCATCTTGTTGTAGTTATCGGAGCTGCCCGGAATTTTGACGCCGTTCCAGAACTCCTCTCTTAAGGCGACGATCTCTTCGCGGGCTTCTTTTAGCCCCTCTTCAGTCCGGCTCATGCCGACCTTATCGTACATCACCTTGCCCAGGTCTCGGTAAATTTCGATCACTGTCCGGCTCCCCTCTTTTCCGACGGAGAGCATCTTGTCGATCTGATCGCGCACCTCGGTTTCGGCGGCGTCAAACGCCTTGTGGTCGGTGCTCACCTTTTTGATATCGTAGTTGGCGATGAAATTACCGACCGTAAAGGGGACAATAAAATACCCGTCGGCCAGCCCCTGCATCAGGGCGCTGGCGCCGAGGCGATTGGCGCCGTGATCGGAGAAATTGGCCTCGCCGGCCACGAATAAGCCGGGAATATTGCTCATCAACTCATAATCGACCCACAACCCGCCCATCGTATAGTGGACGGCGGGATAGATGCGCATCGGCACCTCGTAGGGATCTTCGTCGGTGATCTTGTGGTACATATGAAAGAGGTTGCCGTATTTATCCTCGATCACATCGCGGCCCTGCTCTTTGATGGCGTCGCGAAAATCGAGATACACCGCCCGCCCGGTGGCTCCAACGCCGCGTCCCTCGTCGCAGACGTATTTGGCGTTTCGAGAGGCCACATCGCGGGGCACCAGGTTTCCGAAGGCCGGGTATTTTCGCTCCAGATAATAATCCCGGTCGCTCTCGGGGATATCCTGGGGCGGCTTGCCGATATCTTTTTTATCTTTCGGCACCCAGACGCGTCCGTCATTTCGAAGACTCTCGCTCATCAAAGTGAGCTTCGACTGATAGTCGCCGGATTGGGGAATGCAGGTGGGGTGGATCTGAACATAGCAGGGGTTTGCGAAGTAGGCGCCGCGCTTATGGCAGCGCCAGGCCGCCGTGGCATTGGAATTAAATGCGTTGGTCGACAGAAAATAGGTGCGGCCATAGCCGCCGGTGCATAACACCACGGCGTCGGCGGCGTGGCGCTCAATTTCGCCGGTGACCAGATTTCGGGTGATGATTCCCCGGGCGACGCCGTCGATCTTGACCAGATCGAGCATCTCGCGGCGAGCGAAGATCTCTACTTTCCCCCGGTCCACCTGCCGGAGCAGGGCTTGATAGGCGCCGAGCAATAATTGCTGGCCGGTCTGACCACGGGCGTAAAATGTCCGCGAGACCTGGGCGCCACCGAAAGAGCGATTCGCAAGCTCTCCGCCGTATTCCCGCGCAAAGGGCACGCCCTGGGCGACGGCCTGGTCGATGATATTATTGCTCACCTGGGCGAGCCGGTAGGTATTGCTCTCTCGGCTTCGAAAATCTCCGCCCTTGATCGTGTCGTAAAATAGCCGCCAGATACTATCGCCGTCGTTGGGATAGTTTTTCGTGGCGTTGATGCCTCCCTGAGCGGCGATGGAGTGAGCTCGCCGCGGCGAGTCCTGAATGCAAAACGACTTTACCGAATATCCCAGCTCGCCCAGGGTCGCCGCCGCCGATCCACCGGCGAGGCCGGTTCCCACGACGATGATCTCGTGTTTTTTCTTATTATTCGGGGCCACCAGCTTCATCTCTTCGAGCCGGTTATCCCATTTTTTGTGCAGCGGGCCGTCGGGAGATCGGGCGTCCAACTTCGTCATTTCATGCTCCTCGTGGTACTACGTCTCGTAAACAACTCGTCCCGCACGCCGTGCGCGCCGTCACCCGACAAAATAGATATACAGCGGAATCCCCATAAACCCGACCGTCAGCACTAAGGCGACGAAAAAGCCCAGGGCGTAGATGCCCTTCGACCACTCCGGCTTCATCGCCCCAAGCGACTGCAGAGCGCTCCAGAATCCGTGGCGAAGATGAAAGCCGAAAAATAGCATCGCTCCCACATAAAAGGCGACCCACAGCGGATCGGAGAACGCAGCGTGAACCAGCGCATATAAATCGGCGTGCTCATTGCCGTCGATCTCGGTGGTTTCGGCCACATAGACTTTGCGAATCCGGAAATGCCAGATGTGAACGACCAGAAAAATACCGAGCGCCACACCGGTGACGATCATATTCTTGGAGGCGAGGCTCAGATTACTGGGGCCTCCCTTCGAATCGACCGACTCGGCATATTTTTCCGGGCGGGCCTTGCGGTTTTTTAAAGCCGTGGCGATGCCCCAGGTCATATGGATGACGATGACGGCCAGAAGGCCGAGTTCGATGACGTATAAAAACGGTCCCATCGCCTCGAAACCGGCGGCGTAGCGATTGAAGGTCTCTCCGCCGTCCGGTACGTACAGCGTCAGATTGCCCAGAAGGTGGACAATGACGAATAAAACCAATGCTATCCCCGAGATGGACATCACAAATTTGCGCCCGGTGGGCGAGGACAGCGCGCGTTTCAGTGGTATCATGGATACGACTCCCAACGTTCTACGTCTGCGCGACCCGTTTTGGCTCCATTTCGCGCCTTATAAACAGGCCCACTGCTTAGCATGAAACCCGCACTGGCGAAAGGCCCGCGCCGGGCGATCGGCTTCGGGCGCACGAGGCGGTGATGAACGATTCGGCTCCCCCTGATATTTCCGCATATCGCACCGATCGAGCGTGGCGAATTGCCGTCGATGCGCCGGCTCACCCGACGCTTCGCCTGATTTCGGCAGCCTTCGTCTTCGCCGGTCTGTGTCATCTGTGGCTCGCCGACGCCTGGCAACTGGAATGGCTGCCCGGAAATATCGCCTTCGTCACCGGTCTACTGATCCTCGTCGCTCGCCCCTGTGCACTCGGGTTTGGGCTATGTGCACTGGGGAAATTGCTGCCCCTATTATTTGCCCGCGATCACCTGACGCAATCGCTTTTGATGCTCATCTTCGCCAGTGGTGGCGCCACCTTCCTCGGCATTCGCGCCTATCTTGCGACCTGGCCGCAGCGACTCGATAGCTTTCGCACCGATTATGGAGAGATATCGGCGCCGTTATCGGCGTTTTTCGAGCTCTTGCGCCTTGTGACCATTGCCACTTATCTATTGGCGGCCTGGCATAAATTAAATAGGGACTTTTTCGACCCCGGCGTAAGCTGTGCCGTCCACGGGCTGGAGAAAGTAGGCGCCCATTACAGCCTCGACGGCATCTCGCTAAGCGACGAGGTGGCGGTGGGACTGGCCATCGCCGTCATCGCTGCCGAGGCCGGCATCGCCCTGCTATATATTGTGGGTAAGAGGCGACCAGCGCTGATCCTCGCCCTCTTATTTCACATTCCACTGACTTTGACCGTGGCACCGGCCTTTGCATTCGTGATGCTCATCGGTCACGCAGCATTTATCCGTCCCGCCGATCTCGAGGTCGCCGCCGGCTTTTTGCGCTGCCGGGGACTCGCCGCAGGCGTTTTTGCCATGGTGATCACGGCCGCCAGTATTTTCGTCGGCGAATTGCCCTTCGGCGACTGGACGATGGTTCCCCGCGAGTGGCTTCTGTGGGCACTGCTCATCGTCGCTGTCGCCGCCCGCCCCTTAGACCCCGAAATAGCGGACCGCTCCACTTTGCCAATATTGGCCTGGCCGCGAATTGTCGCCTGGATGATCACGGGAGTATTTATTCTCCACAGCCTGAGCCCCTATCTGGGCGTGCGCTTTCAGCACACCGGCGCCATGGTCAGCAATCTGCGCATCGACGAGGGCTGCCACAACCACCTGATTGCCCCGGAGTCGCTGCGCATCGAAGATCGCTATATCCGCGTTGATGATGTCTATTTTCGCGAGCCCGGAGCAGTCGAAAAATACGAAGATATCACCCGCGAACAATTGTGGAATGGGACGATGATCCGCCAGATGCGAAAAAATTGGTGCCGCGAGGAGCTGCGCCCCTTTTATCTGGCCGGCACCTATCGGGATCGCAGTTTTGAGATCGATGATCTATGCGCCGAAGAGCTGGAGTGGCCGTTTTCCGACGACGGGCTCTTCGGCGTGGAGTTCTTTGCAGACCACCTTCTCTTTCAACGCAATCTGCCGCGAAAATGCCCCCAGATTTGTATCCACTGAGGTGATCTTCGCGGCAGATATACTCGTTGAATTTACAGTCTTATAGTCCGAGATCGACGGGAGCAAAGCTGGTGTTCATCATCTCGAAGTCGCGGGCCATAAACTGAAGCCCCTCTGCGCCAGGTGCAATCTCGTAGATCGCCTCGAACTCCCTGGACATCCCCGCCGGAATGGCCTCCGCAATCATCGTATTGACGCCGTCCTCCAGATACATGGTCTGAACGTCGACCTGACTGAAATTGCGGCCTTCAGAGTCCTTAATCGGCGGTGTCTCGAATAAGCGCTGTTGATCATTGGAGTTGTTCTCCACCTTTACTTGAACCCAGATATGAGTTCCCTCAGTTTCCCGGCTGTCGATAAACTCATTGGGGCTTTCGAGTTCAGTTCCACGATCTTCGACGGCGATCACGGTCCAGACTGAGTCGCCCATATCGACCTCATCGCCGATATTTGCCGCCTCCTGATCGCTGTCTGCCTCGACCTCGTCGTCGTCCCCCGTGGTCACCGTGGCTTCGAATTCTTCGCTCATTTCGAATTCCTCGTCGACCTCGATATCATCGAGATCGATACTTCCGGCGGCAAAAAACACGAAAAGTGAGATTACTACGAGAACTAGGGTGTATCGCTTTTTACTCATGGTTATCCGACCTTTTGTCGATGGGCTGAGAGCGAAATCTCGCCTCGGAGAGCGTGAAAAAAATAAGCCACAGAATGCCGGCACCGTATAGCAGGAGATCCCACCAGTCAAATGTGCCGGGCACGACCCCGAACGCCTGTCCAACCTCGCTTCCAATGGCCACGGCGCCAATGGTTATCGCGGCAACCCAAAACCCTTTTAGACCAGTATCGGCGCCCGTCAAAACGGCGAATATCGCATGCCCAAATGAGACGACCCACAGCATGTCTGGGAGACTGTATAAAACCCACTCGGGCGGCTCGAAGGCCAGCACTACAGAAGAGCTGCGCAGCGTTGCGACGAAGTCCTCAAGCCCCACGAAGGCGATCCACTCGAAGACGAGAATATTCGCCGGTCGATATACGACGTAGATAAGTGTTCCCAACGACAGGGTGAGCGCCGAAAAAAAGATATGCAGCGCTGTGCGTCTGCGGGACGTCGCGTATATCCATGTCAGTGCGCGGTTGAGCAAATTGACTTACTCCACACGAATAACTCAGTCAGAATCTGTCAGAAAGTGCTCTGCGGCCGGCGGGCGGAGATTATAATGGGAGCTCATGGCCCGCCCGTAGGCGCCGCAATTTGCCACGAGAAGCACGTCACCGGCACGCGGCTCGGCGAGTCTTCGGCTGTGGCCCAGCACATCACCACTTTCGCAGATCGGGCCGACAACCTCGAAAAAATCAGTGGGCTCCTCGTCGAGACGCGACAAATTGATAATTCCGTGATGGGCGCCGTAGAGAGCGGGCCGAATCAGCGAATTCATCCCGGTGTCGACGCCGACATAGCGAATCTGTCCCTTTGCTTTGAGCTGCGTAACCCGAACAAGCAACACCCCGGCTTCGGAGACCAGAAACCGACCCGGCTCCAGCCATAATTTTAGATCGGGGTGAACCTCTTTAAACGCCGCCAGTGCTTCGTCGACCGCGCCCAACTCCAGTGGCTGATGACCGGGCCGCTCCGGCACGCCGAGGCCACCGCCCAGATTTAACACCGCCACGTTGGGGAAGTAGGTGCGGCATTCTTCGAGAAATACGGCCGTCTGCGACCAGGTCCCGGGCTCGCGCACTCCGCTACCGACATGGGCGTGAAGGCCGACGACGTCCAATCCGATCTCATCGGCCCGATCGGCGAGTGTCTCCAATTCATCGGGGGATACACCGAATTTCGAGCGCGGGCCTGCGGTGCGGACATAGCGGTGGTGGCCGCGGCCCTGGCCGGGGTCGATGCGAACCAGCACCTCCTGGTCGGCGAAGACCTCCGGCCACTGCTCCAGCGGAAAAAGATTGTCCAGCGTCACCATCGCCCCCGCCTCAAACCCCGCCTCATACTCGGTTCGCGAGGCGAAATTCGGCGTAAATAAAAGGCGCTGATGCTCCACATCGCCGAAGACCTCGTTCAACCGCTGCAATTCTCCCGGCGAGACGCATTCGAATCCCAATCCATATCCATCAAAACGACGCAATATTTCGGGATGGGGATTGGCCTTCATGGCATAAAAGACCCTGTCGATAGACTCCAGTTCCGTCAGCGCCTCGGCCTGCCGCTCCAAGATCGCCTGGCTGTAGACAAATACCGGCCCCTTATCGTCGGCGATCTGGCACAGGTCATCGGCCCAATGTCGCCACCAGGCAGCGGCGAAGACGTCCGGTTCTGACTCGCCCACAAGGGCGTTCCATCGCGGCCCGAACACCGTATCCTCGCTCTGTTCGCCGAATAATAAACCGTGAAGCTTCTGCACCAGCCGATCGGCCTGATCCTCATCGACGACGAGCGAGAAATTCAAATCGCTGGCCGCCTGTGAGACGAGATGAATATGGTGCTCCTCAAATGCCTTGAGTCCGGGAGCTAATTGCGAGAGATTGGATCGGATTTTTTGGCCCACCAGA
>SKQC01000348.1 GCA_007119175.1 Myxococcales bacterium
ATTTGACCGCTGATAGCTGTGGTTACCATAATCCAGCGCGATGGACGTCAATTTTGGTAACGCCTTTGTCGATGCCAAGCGCTTTAAGTGACTGATGGTGATTAAAATGGAACTCCACGAATTACCGACCGACCGCAACTGGACGCGTCGACTCATCACCACACCGACGTGGTATTTTTTGGGCATCTTATTGCCCCTTTCGCTGCCCGTGGTCATCCCGGTGATGGCATTTTACGACCTGGTGACGCGAAACCGGCTCTCCACGAGCCGGACGATGTTATTTTTCACCTATTTTTTCGTCCTGGAATCCATCGGATTGACAGTCGCCTTCTGGATGTGGATTCGCCGCGTCTGCGGGATGAGCGAAAAAGACTATCAAATGGCAAACCGCAAGCTTCAGCGCTGGTGGGCTCGCGGCAATTTCTGGGGGACGGGACGGATTTTCTCAATGGATATCGACATTCAGGGTCTGGAGGCGTTAGAGGATCCGACGCCGGCAGTGGTGTTGTCTCGTCACGCCAGCACCCTGGATACAATGCTTCCCATCGCCGTGGTGCGAGAGCTCAAGGAGTACCGCTTCGTCATCAAGTCGGAATTGCTCGTCGATCCGACCCTCGATTATTGCGCGCAGCGCTTTCCCAACGTCTTCGTCAACCGGGGAAGCGACGATCCGGACTACGAGGTCGACAAGGTCCTCGCCCTCGGCAAGGACCTCGACGAAAACGAGGCGGTCGTCGTCTATCCGGAGGGCACGCGTTTTTTACCGGAGAAGCGCGAGCGGTTGCTCGAAAAATTTGAGGACGACCCGGAGATGCTGACCGTCACGGAGAGCCTTAAAAATACGCTGCCCCCCCTTCGCGAGGGTGGCATCAAATTATTGGAGTCCACCCCGGAGGCAGACGTCGTCTTTATCGCCCATCGCGGCATCGACGGGGCCGGCGCCATGTCGGATTTGATAAAGGGACGGCTCACCGAGGCGTTTTTGGAAATTTCGATCTGGCGTATCCCGGCCGATGAGGTGCCACGCGATGCCGATAAAATCCGGGAATTTATGGTCGAAAACTGGCAGCGGATCGATCGCTTCATCGGCGAAAAAGCCGACGTTCGACAGCGCGAAGAAGCGACTGTCGAATAGCGCAAATGCGCGGTATGAGCTCACTCCCTGCGCGTTGCTACCACCAACCGGAGGGCGGGATATTTCGTATCGGCATAGGGCTTTTGCACGTCAAGCGTAAAACCGTGGCGGGTGAGAACCTCGCGGGCTCGCTCCACAGTAAATGTCAGGTAGAACATGATAAACGGCGGGGTCACCAGCGCATTTCGAAGGTGCATCAACCCGTTGAATGTACGACTGGCCCACCAGCGAATTGAGGTCACCGAGGGCATCGGTGCGGTCACGAAGATAAATCGACCTCCGGGACGCAACGCGGCGCGGACGCGGTCGGCGAAGCGATCCTGCTGATGCTCCAGGATATGACCGAAGGATCCGCTGGTGACGACGACGTCGAATTCCTCGTCGTAGTCTATCTGAAAGACATTTTCCTGCTCGAGATGGATCTCCGCATCGCCGGGGGCGTCGGCGAGTTTTTTCGCCGCCACGTCGAGCATCCCCTGGGATAAGTCAATTCCCGTGATCGCCGACCGACAGCGCGAGCGGATGGTCGCCATAATGGCTCCCGTCCCGCAGCACACATCCAGGGCTGACTCAATTGACTGTGGAGGGCCAATGGCCTCCGCAATCGGCGCCAATATCTCATCGGGCGTCCGAAACGGCGTATAGTCGAATTTCGGCGCCAGCTTATCGTAGCCCTCCGTCGTCGACGACAGGGCCTGTCGGGCCAACTCAAAAAATGTGGGACCGCGGGGATCGAAGAAAGTCATTTTAACCACAGGTTCCGCCGGTACACGCAAGGTCACCGACGACGGGGACGTCGCCACATGTTCCGCAATCGATGGTGCACCCATCGGTGATCTCATGTTCTCGGCATAAACTCCCCTCCCCGTCACCCTCCTGATTACAAAACGTGGCAATTTCGGATTGGGTGGGATCGCATTCGCAGGAGTAATCAAGACATGTATGGGTCACGCCGTCATGGTTTTCGCACTCTGCGGGGCAGTCGTCGACTTCGCCACCGCAGCCATCCGGTGGCTCACCACACTCCGCTTCGGCCTCCTCGCAGGTCTCGATGGGCTCACAATCATCACTATCGACGCAGCTATGGCTGCCCCCTTGGTCCTCACAGGATTCGTCCTCGCCACAGGGCTCGCCACATTCGTCGGTATACCCGCCGCAGCCATCGCTGTGAGTCCCGCAGTCGGCGTTTAAGTCGTCGCAATCCATAGAATCACAACCGCATTGGTTGTCCTCGGGGATACCGCATTCATCGTGTCCGGAACACTGGCCGCAAAACACTTCTGCTCGTGTGCCTCCACAGCCGTCGTCGACATCGAGGAGATAGCCACACTCCACATCATCTTCCTCGGCACAGATATCCTGGTCGGAATAGGGCACACAGACGTCGACGTCAGCGCCCGTATCCTCGACGTCACCGGATGCATCGACATCCATCGAGGCGTCGGCGTCGGCGTCGTGGCCGCTATCGCCTGCTTCGAGATCTTCGATATTGCTGGGATCGCTGGGACAGCCCAGGATAAAACAAAGCATTGTCAGCGCCGCGAGCACGCCGACATGCGGCCGCGATGAAGATAGAAGATCGCTCATAGTGCAACTTCCTGACATAGAACGGGAATTACATGGCGCTGACTTTCGGCCAGCGCACAATCAAGCTCGTCCTCTACAGGAGAGCGAAGATCGCCGGCCAAGTCAAGATTTCAAGGTTTGCTCAACCGTGGGTGTTACCTCGGCGAAAAAGACTGTGAACCGCAAAGGACGCAGAGATTACAACGAATTCTCCCATCGTGACATACTCGCCGCATGGCAGGCCACGGCGCCAGAGCTCCCCTTCCTCACGGAGAAGGAGATCTCGGGTGACGTTGATAACCGCCGGTGGTCGCTGGAAGATTACTTGATACGTCGTTCTGGCTCCCGTTCTCTACGGGGGGGTAACCTTGTCTTCTTTGCGCACTTCGCGGTTCGCAGTTCGTCCACGGTGTGTGCAACACAGATTACTGCCTTGAAGCCCGATGAATAGGGCTGATACCCTTCGCTATTAATGATGTTTTCTGGCGCCGAGTAGGCGAGATGCTTCGACGTAACCCCCTCTTTCAAAAATCTGCTCTCGCGACGGGCGTCGTGGTCGTCACCGCGATATTGGTTGGTGTGATGACCGGCGACAATGATCCCGTAGAACCCGCCCAGCAGAATGCTCATTCGGCGGCTAATGCCGAGTCTAAGCTCGGTGCGCAGACGGTCTCGGCATGGCGCGAGTTCGTGGCTGTGAATGAGGCACAAGATGAAGAGGAAGATGAATCTGACGAGGAGATAGAGCGCTCCGAGCCCCCGCCTCCTCCACCGCCTCCAGATCTAAAACAGCTTGTCGACGAGACGCCCGAACAATGGGGAGAAATTGTCCGCGGTGTTCGGACCGGACTCGATACGGAGGAAAAGAAGATCGCTCTGACCCTCGATGCCTGTGGTGGCAGCTACGATCGCGAATTGCTGGAGTATCTGGACCGCCACAGGGTTCCAGCGACCCTCTTTGTATCGGGTTTCTGGCTAAATAATCACGGTGAAACACTGGCGAAACTCGCCGACAATCCCCTATTCGAAATCGCCAACCACGGACTTCGCCATAGGCCCTGCTCAGTGACGGGCAAATCGGCCCTCGAGATCGAGGGGACGACAAGCGTCGGCGAGGCGCACCGTGAGATCGAGGAAAACGCGCGCCGCATCGAGGCCATCACCGGCGAGCGCACCCGCTTTTATCGCTCCGGCACCGCCCACTACGACGAGGTGTGTACGACCATCGCCGCCGAGACCGGCCACCAGGTGGTGGGATTTGATATCGTCGGCGACTACGGGGCCAGCTTTAACGCCGCACAGGTGCGCGATGCCCTCTTTGAGGTTGAGCCGGGCTCCATTATCGTCTTGCATATGAATCGCCCCGATGGGGGCACCGCCGAAGGGGTCAGAAAAGCACTGCCGACGCTGCGAGAGATGGGATATGAATTTGTTCCCCTCGCCGAGTTCCCGCTACGCTAACCCGGGCTCACGGAAGCGACACAAGGTTGTCTCCTTGAGCAGAGGACGGCAAACACGCTAATAAGGACACGACTAGTGGTGCTCGGCGGAAGTCTTAAACCACTCTTCGCCGGTCCTGAACGACGATCTCTTTGCCGTCTATGTTCGACGACTTCGACCTCGTCGCCCAGTCCTCGCCGAATACGGCTCAGGACTTCCGCCGAGCACCACTAGCAAGCGTTCAGTTGGTTTATGACGTCATACGCCAATACGCCCTGAATGGCGGCCAGGCTGGCCGCGGACCCCGAACGTCCCGAATGGCGGCCAGGCTGGCCGCGGACCCCGAACGTCCCGAATGGCGGCCAGGCTGGCCGCGGGCCCCGAACGTCCCGAATGGCGGCCAGGCTGGCCGCGGGCCCCGGGGGCGGAACACTTACCACGACCAATCAACGAATCACTTATCGACGAGGCTTAAGATGTTGAATCGAAGACTCCACCTGACAGCAATTCTCGCCGCCCTTCTGCTTTTCGCTGCCGCCTGTGACTCGACGCCGGAGACCACCGACGAGGCAGAACCCGCCGATCCTCCCGAGATTGAAGAGGAAGTCGAGGAGGTCGAGGAGCCGGAAGAAGACGAGGAGCAAGCCGACGAGGGTGACGATCCCCTGGCGGCGCCGGACGACGTTGCCGAACCTCCGGAAGACGCGGAGGTGACGGACTCTGGATTGGCCTACCGGGTACTCGAGGAAGGCGACGGTGAAACTCACCCCGACGAGACCAGCACAGTATCCGTTCACTATACCGGCTGGACCACCGATGGAGAGCGCTTCGATAGCTCCGTGGAGCGCGGCGAGCCCACCTCCTTTCCCCTGGGCGCTGTCATCGACGGATGGACCGAAGGCGTTCAACTAATGGTGGAGGGCGAGAAAACCCGATTTTGGATTCCCGCCGACATCGCCTACGGAGAAGACCCGGGCGGAGGACGCCCCGGCGGTATGTTGGTCTTTGATATTGAGTTGATCGAAATTCAATAGGCCAGATTATTCATGCCATGAGTGTGAATCAACAACAGCAAGAGTGGAAGTGTCGGGGAGTACCGCGTCGGAGCACCGATGCGGCGCTCCTCGCTGCGTTCTTGGCGGCGGTTTTTCTCGTCGCCTGTGGCGACAACCCCGTCGACCCGTATGAATGCACCGAGGAGTCAGAGGAGGACTGCAAGGTGGACGATGGGTTTTCCTTCCGCACCTACGAGCCGAGCTGTGAGAGCGAGTCCACCGCGGATTATTGCGGCTTACCGGAGGCCAGTGACAACTGTGTAGAGCCGGATTACGACATCGAGGAATCGACGATTGCGGAATTGCACAGCGCGCTGGAAAACGGCGACGTCAGTTGTGAATGGGTCACCCGGCGTCATTATGAGCATATTCTGTGGCAGGATTTGCGCATGACCGAGTCGATGCCGCCGATGAACGCCTTTGTTCATATCAATCAAAATGCCCTGGAAACCGCTCGGCTACTCGATGATTATCAGCGCTGCGAGGGGGAGTTGGCCGGGCCGCTTCATTGCGTGCCCTTTGCCATCAAGGACAACTACGCCTCCGACGAGGTGCCACTGACGGCCGGTTCCCTTGCGCTACACGACCCGCAACCAGAAAACGACGCCTTTACCGTCGACGCCATGCGGCGCGCCGGTGCCGTCATGATCGGCTCGACGACGATGGACGAATTGGCCCGGGGTGTCCACGGCCTCAGCGGACGCAGCGGGAAGACGGGCAATGCCTACGATACCCGATTTAACTCCGGGGGCTCGAGCAGCGGCAGTGCCGTCGCCACGACTGCCAATATGGCGATGGGGGCGCTGGGCACAGATAATTGCTCGTCATTGATGATGCCTTCGGCTTATGCGGGCCTATTTACCCTGCGCTCGTCGGTGGGACTGGTCAGCACCCAGGGCATCTACCCGTCGAATAGGGTCGATATGGTCGCCGGGCCGATGACTCGGACCGCTACCGATCTGGCCGCGTTTTTCGATGTCCTATCTCAGCACAATCCCTCTGATCGACGTCACACCGAAAGAGAGATGATCCGCGAGGAGAGCTATTCCGATTTTCTCGACAAGGGTGGTCTGGAGGGAAAGCGCATCGGCGTCCTTCAATCACTGGGTCAAGGCGACGATGAACGCCGGCCTTTCGATGGCTCGAGCGCCGCGGATACCGAACATTTCGACGCCTTTATCGCCGAGCTCAACGAGCTGGGCGCCGTCATCGTCGGCGATATCTCGCTTCCCGACTTTGACGACTCCCGTCGCGGTACCGGCCAGGGCGTCGATGTCGATCGCTTCCTGAAGGATACAACCGGCGGCGTATCGTCGATGGAGGAGTTTTGTAAGACCGGGCTATATTCACAGTGGCTATTCGACACCGTCGAGGACTGCTTAAAGCGCGCCGACCAATCGGAACCGGAGCTATTGCGCCGCGTTGAGCGCGGGGAGGAGCAGTACGCTGAAAACCGGGACTACGTCGAAAGTGCACTCGATGAATTAGATCTGGACGCCCTGCTATTTCCCGTCGACACCCGCGGCGGTGCCAGCCTACGCGCCCGGAGCAATAACTGTATTTTGCCCAGTGTCACCGGCCTTCCCACAATGGTCGTCCCCTCGGGGTTTAATGAAGACGAGATGCCGGTTGGGATGGCCTTTTTGGGGCGATTATACGACGAGGCGACGTTATTCGAGATCGCCTATGGCTACGAACAGGCGACGATGCACCGGCTGCCACCGCAGTTACTTGACTACGAGGGATTTCCGCCGATTGACGCCGAGGAATTCAATCATATCCATTTTGAATTCGGCGTCGCCGCCTTCGACGAGGTGCTGGGCCACTCCGACAAATACGATCTATCGGCACCGATCTTTACTGAATTGGCCCGCCAGGTCCTTGAGGACAACGATCTGGAAGTCCTCATTGAGCCCGATCCGGGGTAAGTGGCCCCGCTCGCGAGAGCACGTCCTCGAGATCGTCGGCAAAGCGGCCGACAATCTCAGGCCAGCGAAAATGGCGGGCCCGACGCAGGGCGCCGGCCCCCAGATGACGGCGACGCCCACCGTTTGTCAGCAGTCGCGACGCCGCCTCGGCGAGCGCCCGTGAGTTGTCCGGTTCGACGAGGACTCCGCTGCGGCCATCCTCTACCAACGTACGGGTCCCCGGGGCGCGGGCCCCGACGACGGGCAGCCCACTGGCCATCGCCTCCAATGTGACATTCCCGAAGGTATCGGTGGTTGAGGGATATACGAAGAGATCGGCGCTCGCATACGCGTTGGCCAGATCCCGTCCGGTCAAAAACCCGGTAAATATTGCGTGGGGAAGCTGTTTCTCAAGCCAGTCCTTTTGATCTCCGTCGCCAACGATCACACAGCGATGTGGCGGTCCGCGGTGATTCAGCCAGTTCATCGCCCGCACCAGGGTGCGAAGTCCCTTCTCCCACACGATACGTGCACAAAATAAGACCACCAGTTCGTCGGCGGCAATCCCATGGCTACGGCGCCACCGGCTGGAGCGATAGCGGGGGTGAAATTGCTGCCGGTCCACCCCGCGCTCAAGCACGGCATAGTCGCGCAAGACGCCCCGCGAGACCAACTCCTCGCCAAAGGAGTGTGTCGGCACATAGACCTCGTCAAAACCGCGGTAAAACCGACGGGTTAGCTCCCACACCAGCGAGGTAAAGACCGAGGGCACCCGGCCCCAATAGCGCAGATAGGCGGCGAAATTAGTGTGGTAGGTCCCCACCAACGGAAGCTCGCGCCGACGGGCATAGCGAGCAGTCATCCAACCCGCCAGATCGGGGGTGGCAACATGGACCACCTGGGGGTCAAAACGATCGATGGCGTCTACCGTTTTGCCGTTCAGTCCCAGAGCGAGGCGGTACCCTCTTTGGATTGGCAGCCCCACGGAAGGCACGGGAATCATCTGCGGGGCCCGCCGCAGATCGGGGTGGTCGCCGCCGGGGGCCACCACGGCGACATCGATTCCCCGACGCTCCAATCCCTCCACGAGCCGATGCAGCGTCAGTGACACCCCATCGGCGACGTTGACGTAATTTCCCGCCGCAAGGGCGACGCGTTTTAGCCTTCGGGAGGGGGGTCCCGACCGAGGACCAACCGACTGTTGTTGACGCCTCATGACAGACCTCGTGTTTAACTTGAACAAAGACCGAGACGTCAGCGAGTTTGACCCGCTCGCCCCCCCGGGATGTCTGGTGGATCGCTGTATGTAAAAACATTTCCACCACGGCACCATGTTCAAGGCGAGAACACACAAAGGATTTTGCAAAGCGATGCTCAAGAACAAACGACTCCGGGCAGCTCTTCTGGCTTTGCTCGCCCTCACCCTGGTGGTGAGCGCGATGCTGGTGCCCGTCGAGGCCTGGACTCGCGCTCTGATGGAGGCCGACTACTGGCGCTCTTCAGAAGGAGTGGTTTTGTTCGTGGGTTTGTATCTGGTGTGGAATTTTGCCCTTCCCCCCGCCCCGCTGCAGCTTCTGGCGGGGCTACACTACGGCATACTCCCCGGGTTGGTCGTAATCGTGATTGGGACCACGCTGGCCAACGTGGTCAGTCACGGGGTGGCCCGATGGCTGGGACGAACCTGGGTAATGGAGCGCGCCGAAAAAAGCGATCGCCTGCGAGCACTGGAGATCGCCGCCGAGCGAATGGGGTGGAAAGCCGTGGTGCTGTTGCGGCTGAGTAATCTGGTCCCCTCCAATCTCGCCAATCTCTTGATGGGGGTCACTCCCCTTCGCCTGCCGACGATCTTGTGGTCGAGCCTCGTCGGCTCTCTGCCCGGATGGGCGCTGATGCTTGGACTGGGCCACAGCGGGCACCTGCTACTGCAGGCCGACGAGCAGATGCCGCTGCACTGGGCGCTCTATCTGGGAGGAGCGGCGGCGGCGATCGTATTGCTCGCAGTGATGGGGCGAAAAGCGCAGAAAATTCTGGAAGAAGAAGGCGGCGCCGACCAATGACCACCGAAAATGCTTCGGTACTCATTATGCCGACACCGCCTACCGCGCTGATTACAATCGTTATCGTTATCAGGCCTGGACGTCACGTGACTCAGATCGCCGGATCACGGCCGCGCCGAGAACGACGAGGGCGACGATAAAGGCGGGTACGGCGGGCGCGCCACTGCCACCGGCGGCGGCGCAACTCGACGGTTCAGCCGACGCCTCGGCATCACTATCGTCGGAGTCCGATCCCCCCGGATGCTCCGGGTCACCCGGGCCATCGGGATCATCGCTGTCCTCAGAATCGCTCGGATCCCCCGGCTCGTCGGGATCATCGGGATCGTCGGGATCATCGGGATCGTCGGGATCACTCGGATCGTCGGGATCGCTCGGATCGTCGGGATCGTCGGGATCGTCGTCATCGAGGGCGCAGGGATTTATATCGCCGAGGTTGAAAGCGCGAGCGACAAAGACTGCGGCATGCGCTCGGGGGACATCACGGTTGGGGCAGAACCTCTCTCCTCCGTGGCAGCCGTTGGTGACACATCGATCGGCGATGGTCTCGATATCTTCATAAAACACATGATCCGCGGAGACATCGTCGAACGTGGCAATTGAGGGCTCGATTTGCTCCCAGCCAGTGGCTCGGCGAATCATCGCCGCCGCCGCCTGGCGGGTGACCGCATGGGTCGGACAGAAGACACCATCGCCGCACCCGTTGGTAATTCCCGCCTCATAGGCGGCCTCGACATAGGGATAAAATGTACTGTCCGGTGCCACATCATCGAAGGTCGGCTCCGAGGGAGGATTCGAAATATCGAGGCCGGCAGCTCGGACCAAAAATGTCACCATCGGCGCCCGACGGGTGGTGCATTTCGGGCAGAACATATCGGCTGAAGACGACGACCCGCAGCCTTCGGTGATTCCCTCCTCGGCAAGCAAGACGGCTTCCTCATAGCCAAAATCATCGACCGGATAGTCGGCGAATTCGGAGCCTCCCGTCTCGAAGGCGGCCTGAGCGGTACATCCACCGGGCTCAGCACAGGGGTTGTTATTCTCCAGATTGAAGGCGCGGGCGATGAAAATCGCCGCTGCCCGGCGGCTGAGTTCATCATCGGGACAATATTCGTCGTTACCGCATCCCTCGGTGACACAGCGCTGATAAATGGTCTCGATGGCATCAAAATGGGTATGTCCCTCGGGGACATCGTCAAACGTGGGAGCGTCTGAGGGGACCTCGTCCGGCCAGTCCAGGGTGCGATGAATCATGGTCGCCGCCTGCGCCCGGTTGATCTCATCGCCCGGGCAAAACTCGTTGGATGAACATCCCTGAGTGATGCCGGCGTCGGCGGCCGCCTCAATCTCGGCATAAAACGAATGGCTCGTCGGCACATCGTCAAATGTCGGTGAACTCGGCGGATTGGACGTATCCAGATCGGCGGCGCGCACCAACATGGTGGCCATTGCTCCTCGACTCAGGGTGCAATCGGGACAGTACATCAGCGGCGAACTACTGCAGCCCTGAGTGATTCCGGCGGTATACAGCATGGCCGCCTTGTCTGCGCCGAAGGCATCGGCCGGCATATCCTTAAATAATGCTCCGTCGGCGTCATCATCGGCGGTCGGTATACATCCGCCCGGATCTGGTTCGGGCTCCGGCGGAGGCGGCGGGGGCTGGCTCCCGGAGCCAGCGCGGCTGATGATTTCGTTGATATGATTGATGCCCTGATTGCCGGGGCAATTCGTCCACTGCCCGGGCCACTCACGGTGGCCTTTTATGGCGTCGCGATTGAGCGGAATCGAATAGGTATTGTGAATCCACTCCACGATCGCGCCGGCGCCGTCCAACTGATTATCGGGGGGCGACGCAGAGGTATAATTACCGATCAGGCTAACACCGACATTTCCGTGGTTCTGCCCGCCCACATGTGCCCCGGGGCGATTGGATCGGGAACGGCCCTGAAAAATCTCGCCGGACTGGGCGACGACGAAGTGATAGCCGATATCGCACCAGCCGTTGGAGTTGATATGATAGCTCTGCATGCTCCGCATTCGCGCCGCAGCGTTGCCGCCGTCGCTCGACGGGTTGGCCGTATGGTGGATGCTCATTCGATACGGGGAGACGACACTGCCGCAGATTTTACCCGGATTAATCGCTCCCCATTCGTAACGAGAGGTCACCAGACTCGACGGGGCCAAGGCCTGCTGCATAGTCTGGACGTCATCGCCTTCGTCGCGACTCGTCGGCGGCACGGTGTGATTCGCCAGCGGGCTGTCGCTGCGAATCAGGCCGTCGCGGGCGACGATCTCTTCATAAAATTCGATATGGGCAAATTCGATGGCTTCTCCGCCGCGAAATTCGATGGCCGTCGTCGGCTCATCGAGCAAAACCAGCCCGTTGTGAATGATATCCTCGCTGAAAAAGATGTCGACCGGCTCCCACTCGGACCAGGACTCATCGCCGCGCAGAGCGCGAAAGGCGAGATCGTCGACTGAGGCGGCATCGATTCGCAGTCCGACCTGCTGGAAGGAGTCGGGATAGTCGAAGCGGGCGGCCTGGCCGGCGCGAAAATGCTCGCGAACCGACTCCGCGTCATACAGGGTGACGGAATGAGCCGCCAGATGATCGGCGTGCGGTCCGTCGACATCATCGGCGTGAAAATAGTCACCGACCTGTGCCGTCGCCTCTCCCACCGGTTCGCCGGAGGACACGTCCTCGGGCTCCATTTCACATCCTGCAACTCCCAAAAAGGCGAGCAATGCCAGGGAATACAGTCCCACCAAAAACCTACGGAGTGTCATCTTCATAAAATCTATCCTTCCGCCTCAGACCATTCTAATAGAAACACTGCAGGTGCACAGATATGCAATAGTTGTTCCACTTATCATTTTTCGATTCTTCATCACCCGGTCGAGCCCTGTACCGCTGTTCATAATCTGGATATCTGGCCACCAGAACGAATCAAGACGGGTGCTCAGGTAATTGCCCCCCAGCGGTGTGACAAGGCGTCACGCCGCTGGGGGGCGTTTTCGGCACTCAATGATGATGGTGATGATGATTGTGGTGCTGATGGTCGGAATCGACGAAGTGCTCCAATAACTCCTCTCGGGTCATCTCGTGGAGCTCCATCTCGTTTTCCAGTCCCATGAGCATCGCCGGATTCGATTCCGGCTCTGAGGCCGCGAGTTCGGCCAGATGGGGGTCGCTATATCCCTCGCCGTCGGCGTCGAGATAAACGGGGTTGGTAAAGGCGAACGGCTCGATATTGTTGTCGGGAAGGACCGGGTACATCCCGTCATTTCCACGGACCAAAAACACAACGTAGGCATCTTCGTCAGTGTCGACGTCAATTTCGACCACTTTGCGATAGCGGCGGTGCTCCTCTTCCCCGGTCGCCACCACCTCCAGATCCTCGCCGTCGAATTCGATATCGAAGGTATCTGTCGGCGGAATCGGGTCCGTCTCGTATCCTCCCGGCTCGGTGACCACGTCGTCGGAATTCATGATCATCTCGATTCTATTCACTTCGACCCACTCCGGGACCTCGACGGTGACCTCGAAGGTCACGGTCTCATCATTGGTCGCCAGGACCTCGCCGAGCCCTGCCGATTCGCCATCGTCGTTAGTGGCTTCGACGCGTACGAACGGGCCATTGGTGCCGATAGCACTCTGCGTGTTGACGGCGTCGACAAAATGTTCGGTATCAAAACTGGCGGCACTGTCATTGGCCTCGTCGACATAGACAAAGGTGCGCGGCACACCGCCGAGGACGCGGCCGTAACGGACATGGGTATCGGTCACGCCGGTGCCGGTCGGTGTCGCTCCGCGACCGATCATGGTCAGCCACCAGCGGGTAACACCCCAGAAGCGCTCCAGGTCGGGTCCGTTCATCAACTCCATGGCCGTAAATTCGTCACTCCACAATCCCGTATCGCCCGTATCGGGATCGTAATCCGGCGTCTGCACGCGCATCTGCGACGGGTCGCCGTAGGCGATCCCCCGGACCACGTCAGAGAATCGAAAATAGCTGGAGTCGGGGTGATTTAGCTGGACGACCTGTTCGCCGGGAAATTCGCGAATCCAATCGTAGATTTCGCCCGGAGGCAAAGCCAATTCCGCACCGGCCCCCCAGTCGAGCGCCCCGCCCTGGCGATCATCTTCGTCGCGCACCAGGGGAAAGCCGTTAATATGGCCCAGGTCGATGGTGGTGATTTCATTTCCGACGAGGCTGACAATCTCGTCCTCAGCGCCGAGCGCTTCGACGGCGGGACCATAATCGGCGATCTCGTCGTGATCGGAGCTGACGATGACATCGACGCCTTCACTCAAAAAGGTCAGCACCCGATCGCGATGGGGAGTCGTACTGTCCAGAGACGACAACGAGTGGACATGAAAGTCGCCGGAGAGCGCTCCCGTGGTATCGATGACGCGGGCAATCTCGGCATCGATACTCGTCGCTTCGCCGGCCTCCACGGTAATCAATTGACCGCCGTTATCGGCAAAATCAGCGGGCCACAACGACCACTCCATGCCTCGGCTGACCACAACCTCGTAGTCGCCGGCCGGAAGCATCACGTCGAGTTCTCCGTCGACACCGACCCAGTCCACGTCCGCCCAGTTTTCGGGCAACCCGTCAATGGTGACGTCTTCTTCGTTCGAGGTTGGTTTTCCGTCACAACTTCCCTGACAGATAAAGGTCACCCGCGCCGGCGTCGGTTCCCCATCGGGCGTCTCCACGGTGACCTCTACGACGCCCGCCGGTTCAGTGACAATCTCATCGACCGATGCCGTACCACCGTTTTCGACGGAGACCATCGCCGGCGTCACCGTATATTGGTCGCTGTTGCGCGCCGTGACCTCGTAGCTGTCGCCGGGAACCCGCATCGAGTATTCCCCATTGTCGTCGGTGAGGGTCTGATTCATCGTCCGTCCCTCGCTGTCCACAGCCGTTACACGTGCACCGGCCACCAGGTCATCGCCGGCGTCTCGGACGACCCCTTCAATCTCACCGGTTTCGGCGCCCAATTCGTCGTAGATGACGTCGGCCATCGTCGACAGTGAACCGTCGGTGACATAGGTCCAGTACTCGACCATCTCCACATCGCCCGGCTCCAACTGCAGGACGCCCTGAGCCGTTTTCAATTGTTGCTCATTGGCCAGCAGGGTGTTGACGATATTTTCTACACCGATCACCGAGGCGGCGACGTTGAATATCGTCAGATATGCCCCGCTGACCGGAAGGTCGGCGTCGATCTCATCGCTGGGTCGCGGCATATAGGCCACGCCCGAATCGTCGGTCAATAGCGCCAGATAGGGCAATAGATCGGGGTCCGGATCAGCCAACCCCCGATCGACGTAACCGAAGCCACCGAGGCTGCTCAGGGGGTTGAAATAGGTTCCATCAGCGCCACTGACCAGCAGGTGGCTGGCGACGATGCTCAAATCCTCGTCGCCGTCGTTTCGCAGCATGGTCAGCACCCGCACACCCTGGTCGCCGGGACGTAAAATATAATATTTGGTCAGCCGAAGGGGCAGCAGCCCGTCGGGCCGGAGTTCGAATAGGTCGGCGAATCCATCGCCCATCGCGCCAATCATGGCCTTTACGTTGAGGTAGTCTAAAATTTCGGTGCGACCGGTTACGGCCAGCACACCGGCGCCCTCTGCGCCGTCGTGAATAATATCGTATTCCTCGGGCTTAAAGGTCTGGTCGGCGTTCAAAAACAGACAAATATCGCCGAGGATATCGCCGCCGAAGCTATCCAGTCGAGACTCGGCATCGACAATATTTCCGCCCCACGGACAGGCTCCGACGTTGCGTTCGTCCTGGTCGACGACAAAGCGAACCTGCTCATTTTCCAGTATATAATCGCCGACTCGACCGGTCGCCGATTCGCCGTCGATCAAGTCGTCGGGGTCCGTCACCTCGAAAACCTGTACCGACCCATCGGGATCTGGCGCCCCCTCCAGAAAGGGCTCGAGATCGAGATCAACCCACTCCCCGGGCTCTTCGGACGGACCAGCATCGGCATCGGCGTCTTCACCGGTATCGAACTCGGCGTCCTCCTCGGGTGGGACGTCAACTGCCACATCCTCAGCTCCTACGTCACCGACATCGGGATCATCGGTATCGTCGTCGCCGGAACAACTCCAGACCAGCAGAGAGAAAATACAGGTGACAATGAGAAGCCGCTTCGCAATCGGGGTGTTGAATATCTTCATAGACTCTACTCCTGGATCGACCACTGCACTATCGCGGGTGGACCCGACTCTGGGGAGGAAATTACCTTTTGCTGTACTCATTCAATGATCAGGAGCCTACTGCGAGTGCCGGAGATGGACAAATGCAAAAACAGATCGCCGGCTTACTAATAGATTGCTCCCCCGTTTGAAGGAGCCCCTGGCCCGACCCAGATCGGGGCCCTTCCGGAATTGTGCACAAAGCCCTTGAAATAACTGCACCCTGCACATAGTTTATTGCAGTGTGCATCTATTGCACCCTGCAACTATACCGGTTCCACTAATCCAATCTCTGACGAGGACAGACCCATGAAGGATCACAAGGACATCAGACACATGGTACAAAGCGGCTATGCCCGCGCGGCGAGACAACAGGGAAATTGTTGTGTCGGAAAGGAAACTGCCGACAGGGCCCGCGAGATGGGCTATGACGATTCCGACCTGGAGGTCATCCCCGATAGCGCCCAACTCGGCCTGGGATGTGGAAATCCGTCGGCCATTGCCGAGCTCTCGGAAGGTGAGACGGTACTCGATCTGGGCGCGGGAGCGGGAATGGACGCCTTCCTTGCTGCTGAGCGTGTCGGTGAATCCGGTCATGTCATCGGGGTCGATATGACTCCGGAGATGCTGAAAAGAGCGCGTGATACGGCAAGTTCCACGGCGATGAGCCACTACGTCGAATTCCGCCGGGGGGTTATCGAAGATCTCCCGGTGACCGACGACAGTGTCGACGTGGTCATGTCGAATTGCGTCATCAACCTCAGCACTGACAAACAAAAGGTATTTGAGGAAGCATATCGCGTCCTCAAACCCGGCGGTCGGCTCGCCGTCTCCGATATCTGTTTGACCGCCGAGCTTCCCGACACGCTCCGCGAGTTGGAGGCCGGCTATATCGCCTGTATCAGCGGTGCCCTGCACATCGAGGACTACAGGCAGGCCATCGACGCCGCCGGGTTCACCGACGTAGACATCGAGCGCACTGACGCCGCGTCACTATTGGACGGCGCCTGCGCAGATCCGGTGGTGAGCGAAGCGCTGCAGAAACTCTCCCCAGATCAGATCGAGTCGGTGCGTCGAAACCTGTGGAGCGTTCAAATTTCCGGGAGGAAAAGATGATCGACGAATTCACCGATGCTCTGGTCGCCATAAGCCGCCACTTCGGGGTTCTGGAACGGGATACGGTCTGCTGCGGAGACGTCACCGTCCCCCAGTGCGTCGCGCTCCAGCGGCTGTACACGGCCTCGATGGGCGTGTCGACGCTTTCAGACTATCTGGGAAAATCGACGAGCGCCACGACTCGGCTGGTCGATGGGCTGGAATCGCGGGGATGGATCGACCGACGCCCGAATCCCGACGATGGTCGCCGGGTCGACCTGGTACTGACCGATGACGGCCGTCAGCGTGCTGCCGAGCTTCGAGCGTCGACGGAAGTGATGGTCGGCGAGATGCTGGAGCATATTGCCGAGGACCGACGAGATGACGTCATCGAGGCTCTCCACATATTAGAAACGGCGATCAGCCAGTGCCGCGGGCAATGCTGCGGGGCCTTCGACACCCAATAAAACACAATAGATGCCAGGATTACGACAACTGAGACCATGGAGATCGAGAGGCATCGATTGCCGTCGCCCTTGAACCGCGATTCGCCGATCTTAATTTTGGAAGTGGCATAGTGGGGGAGTGTTGATGCCATTGATGTTCCACTTCCAAATAAACTGGAGGTTATTATGACGAGCACACCGCAAATGACAGAAGACGATGCCTGGGTTGAGCAATATGCCAGTATGGAGCGCCGACGCAATATCGCCATCGGCCTCGCCATCTTCATGGCCGTAGCGCTGGTCTCGATTGCCATCATCACCTATTTCGGCAGCGCCGCGGCAATCGCCTGGTAAGCCGAGTACCGAGCATATCCCATCGATTTTTCGACGAAACGGGTCCCTGTGGGCCCGTTTTAATTTCTTGACCAGCAACAACCACCGGATGGCAGGCCACCGCGCCAATTCTTTCCTTCCCCGTGGGGAAGGTGCTTCCGCGCGTCGTTTCAGCGCGAAGCGGATGGGGCATCGGGGAAGCACCGAAGTCTCATCGAAGGCTTCCCCCAATAACCTCGACAAGCCCGGCAGATCGCATACAATCGCGCAAATCAACCGATTCAATCTGCCGAGGTTTGTGATGTCCTGGACGCCTTATAATGCTGAAAATTACGTCGGTTTCGACTATATCGAAGACTTTTGTCGACGCCTGGCCGATACTCATCCGGAGTGGGTCGATCTCGAGGTGGTCGGCGAGTCCCGTCAGGGCCGGCCGGTCTTGTTATTGACACTGAGTGCCGAGTCCACGGACGGGGCCGGTTGCGAACGCGGTGAGCGGCCGGCGCTGTGGCTCGACGCGGGAACCCACGCCAGCGAATGGACCGGCATCAGCGCCGTGCTCTTCACCATCTCACGCTGGATACAGCGGCTTATCGACGGCGACGAAGAACTTCAGACCTGGTTTTCAAACCACGAGGTGGTGGCCATGCCCTGCATCTCGCCCGACGGAGTTCAGGCGATGCACGACGGGTCGTCCTATATCCGCTCCAGTCTTCGGCCGCCGCCTGACGAAGCGGTGCGAAGCGGGCTCGACCCCTGCGATATCGATGGCGACGGCGCAGTGCGCATGATGCGCTGGAAGCACCGGGCGGGAAGTTTCGTCAAAGACGAAAAGTGGGAGCCCTTTATGCGCCCGCGAACCCTCGATGATGACCCCGACGACGCCTACTTTTTGTGCACCGAGGGTGAATTTATCAACTGGGATGGCGTGCGCTGGACCCGAGCCCCCAGCGAATTCGGCACCGATCTAAACCGGAATTTTCCCGGCCAATGGGAACCCTTTTCTTCCTTCGGGCGCCACGGCGGTCCCTTTCCGCTGAGCGAGCCCGAAACCCGGTCTGTGGTTGACGCCTTCGCCGACCACCCGCATGTGGGCTGCGCGCTGACGATGCATACCTATACGGGATGTATTCTCACTCAGCCCTATCGCAAGGATACACCGCTTGCCAAAGGCGATATCGAGTTGATGGAACAATTGGCGACGGATGTCGTCGACGGAACGGAGTACCGGGTCTTTCGCGTCTGTCCCGATTTTATGTACGACAAAGACAAGGCCATCGTCGGCGTATGGGCGGATACGATCAGCACCGTCTTCGGTGTCCCCGGCTACACCATCGAGTTGTGGGACCCCATCGGCCACGCCGATATCGAGGTGGAGAGCCCGCTGGAGTTTTTGATGCACCCGCCGCCCGACAAATTATGCAAAATGCTTCAAAAATTCGCCGAAGATCCCGAAAACGTCGCGCCCTGGCGATCCTTTGACCATCCCCAATTGGGTTCCATCGAAATCGGGGGCATTGAATATCTTCGCACCATTCGAAACCCCCCGCCCCAGCTCCTTTCAGAGGAGTGCCGAAAGGCCATGGTATTCTCCGATCGCGCCCGCCGCGCCCTGCCCGAGGTCCACGCCGACGTGGAGGTCAAAGCGCTGGGGGATGACACGCACCGCGTCAGACTGATCTTAAATAATGAGGGTTTTTTACCCACCAGCGGACTTAAACGCGGGGCCGATATAAACTCCAGCCCGCCCGTATCGGCGGCGCTCCAATTGTCCGAAAATCTTCGATCTGAGGAGCCGCTGGAGCAACTTGCGGAGCACCTCGACGGCTGGGGAAATGTCCGCACCGGCCCGGCGCGCAACGCCGTTTATGCCGGCCTCTCCGCCCGCGGCCAGCGCCAGGTCATCGACTGGACGGTCCGCGGCTCGGGCACCTTGAGCATTTCCTGGCAGGCCGGGCGCGGCGGATGCTCCACGGAGACCGTCGAGTTATGAGCCGTTTGCGCCCTCGTGGGGCTGGCCGCTAATATCGTCGACACTTCGAATTATGCCCGACCCTGTTGCCCTCAGACGAGTGTCGCCAATGTCGCGATCAATAGCCATATTTGTATCCATTATATTCGCCCTCCTGGCCGTCGCGTGCAGTTCCTCGGAGGAGATTTCACAGGACGTCGACCCTCCGGAGACTGACGCCGGCCCAGTCGACGACAGCGGCGATGTCTTAAGCACAGATGATGTCGTCGACCCGGAGCCCGACGCCGATATTCTCGATGCCGACGCCGCAGGGCCCGACGCCTTCGATTTTGAGTCTCGCTGTGATGAAGATCCCGACTTTTCCCCACAGGAGTTGCCCGATCTGGTGGAGCCACCGGTGCCTCACGACGGCGACGAGGAAGATTTGATGGACGAGCATATGGGCATGCTCAACCTCATCGCCTACGACGATGTCACCCATGTGGCGATAAACGACGGTTATTGGTGCAACCCGTCGACCTGGCATAACGGTGAGGTTCCCGGTGACGATGCCCGCGTGGCGATCACAGAGGACGTCGAGGTCATCTACGATATCGTCTCTGACGAGTCGTTATTTTCGGTCCGTGTCGACGGAACCCTGCGATTTTCATCGGACGTCTCGAGCACCATGATCTTCGATACCCTGGTGGTCGACCAACGAGGAACGCTGATCATCGGCACCGAAGACGCCCCGGTGGGCGGCGACGTTCAGGTGCAACTGATCACCGCCGACAACGGCGATATTGACGTGGAATGGGATCCGATGTTGATGAGCCGTGGGGTCATCTCCCACGGCGAGGCGATCATCCACGGTCAGCCGAAGACATCTCATCTAAAGGTCGCCGAAGATCCGGAGGCCGGCGACACCGAATTGGTGCTCTCTAAAGCTCCTGTCGCCTGGGATGTGGGCGATACGATCGTGTTGACCGGCACCCATTATTCAGGCTGGAAATGGGATCAAGACGCCCAGGACAGCATCTACCACGGCACTCAAGACGAAGTCCTTATAATTGAGTCCATCGACGACAATATCGTCACCTTTGATACCCCGCTGGAATACGACCACCTGACGCCGCGCGACGACCTCAAAGCGTCGGTCGCCAATTTCAGCCGCAATGTGGTGTTCCACACTGAAAATGGCGACGAGCTTCCCGCTCACCAGCGCGGCCACGTCATGTTTATGCACAGCGACGCCATCGACGTGCGCTATGCGGAGTTCACCGATCTGGGCCGGACCGACAAATCTCATCCCGCCTTCGCCGTGGAGTCGCTCGATGAAGTCGACGCCGATACCAATGTGCAGGGGCGCTACTCCCTGCACTTTCATCGCACTGGAATCGACAACCAGGAAAACCCGGCGCTGGCTGTCGGCAATGCCGTCTTCCATGCCCCGGGCTGGGGTTTTGTCCATCACGACAGTCACGCCGTCTTCGACGACAATGCCTCCTTTGACACCTTCGGCGCCGGCTTCGTCGCTGAGACGGGCAATGAGACGGGCTCCTGGTCGCGAAATATCGCCATCAAAGCAGAGGGAAATAGAAGCTTTAACCCCAAAAATGGTGTCGACAACGGGATTTTCGATATGGCTCGTACGGGCACCGGCTTCTGGTTTCAGGGCCGGCTGGTAAGGGCCGTCGACAATATTGCCGCCAGCGTCAATCAGGGGCATGTATACTTCCATCGCGGCGACGGCATGCTGCGCTTTGACTCCCGGCATTTTACGCTTCCCCAGGCATTGGGCCTCGACCCGTCCACGGCGCCAAACCATCCTCCGATTCTGGTCTTTCACGGAAATGAAGCGTTTGCCACGACCGTCGGTTTATTCGTGGTCAAGGCCAACCCAAATCAGCGCCACGACGTGCGCAGCATCATGAAGGACTTTCAGGCATGGAGCGTCATGGCCGGCGCCGATCTCGAGTATACCTCTCACTATACGCTCATCGATTTCGACCTCATCGGCCAGGAAGACGAGCCGTTTCGAAGCGCCACGACGGGAATCAACTTCGGCACCAATACCACGGATATGGTCATCAACAATGCCATCATCGAGGGGTTTGAAACCGGCATCGAGCTCGACAAGGGATTTACAGACAATATGGGAGGCTCACCGGGAGACAACGACTTCGTTGTGATCGATGGCGAATTTATTGACGTCGACGAGGACTACGCCCAGCTCGACACGTCGATGGACGAGATTCTGAGCTCCCAAGATCTGGAGCCCGACCGATTTGAGGTCGATATCGACAATGGCGACTCCCTGACCTTTTGCGATTCATATACCGACGGATGCCGTTATACGCCCTTTACGGGGACAAAGACTGACAGCATCGGCGAGGTGGCCGTGCCCCAGGGCACGGACTCCTTAGGAGTTCGCAACCGATCTCAGATGGTGCGTCAGGTAGAGCAAAAAGGCTATTACGTCGACGGCGATGACACCGCATACGTCATTATCGAGGAGTTCTTCTCGGACCGGGCCACCGGCGAAGTCCACAAGGTCGCCATTCCCATTGAACTCGACGAGGACGTTCCACTTCACAACGAATATTTTCCCTATGAGCATGCCGTCGACCTCGGCGAGATCGACTTTGATCACCCCGCTCCGATCGCGGAGGACAAAGCCGTAACGACAGCGGTGGAGACCGAAATAGTCGTTGACGTACTCGCCGACGACAGCCACCCCCAAGGAGACTCTCTTGACGTCGGTAGCGTCTTCCAACCGATTCACGGCCAGGTCTTCCACAACGCAGACGGCACGCTTACCTACAGACCTGATATTGGCTTTGAGGGAAGCGATCGCTTTAGCTACTGGACCGCCGACGAACAGGGCAATTTCACGCCCGCTACCGTCGAAATCACGGTCGGTGACTGAGGCCTAAAAAAAATGAGCGCTGACACGGCACAGAATACCGATGATCCAGCGGCCTATCGAACTGTCGCCGGTCTCGGGTCGGCAGAAATCAAGATCGAGGGGAGTCGGTTTTTAGGCCGAGCTCATCCGATTTCAAGCGAGGAAGAAGCGCTCGAGCTCGTCGATGAGTTGCGCGCCGAACATCACGCCGCGAGACACGTCTGTTATGGACTGCGCGTGGGCCACGGCGCGAGCCGAATCGATCGCTCCAATGACGACGGCGAACCGGCGCGCACCGGAGGATTTCCCATCTGGCAACTGCTGAGCGGCGAGGAGCTGGAGAACTCCTTGATTGTGGTCGTCCGCTATTACGGCGGCACCAAGCTCGGCATGGGTGGCTTAAAACGAGCTTATCGCGACGCCGCAAAGGCGGCCCTCGAGGCGGCAGGAACAGTGGTCTGCCATCCTGAAACAACACTGCAGATCACAGTCCCCTACCCTCGCTACGACGAATTGGAGCGCCTGATCAAAGACCTGGACTCGGCGCGAATCACCGCCCGGGAATTCGGGGCAGACGTCGCTGTCGAGCTCGCCATCTGGACGTCGAATACCGATGAAATCCGCCGGCGTATCGGTGATCTGCTGGGGCGCGACCCGAACTCGCTGGGAGAGACCGACGGTCAATCGCAACCATAAGGCTCCGGGTAGTGCGTGAGATTCCCGGGTTAATATGAAAACTCGAAATCTGTATCGAATTGGGTGTGGTGGGCCTGATTGACCTCGGGAAAAGTCCAGCGACGGGCGCGCTCCACCAGACAATCCTCGGCAGCATGAGAGCGCAGCGTGGAATCCGTGACTTGCACCATGGCCACGCGGCCCTCGGGATGAATCGCGAAGTCGACGTCGACACGCCCGCTCAGATCGGGGTCTTCCTGAAGCTGGTCGCCGTAACAGGCGACGAGTTCGTCCTGATGACTGTCGATGACGCTCTGAATCTGAGCATCAGATAAAACCCGGGGAAGATTCGAATCCTGCTCGTCGTCGGCGGCTCCGAAGTCTATCTCCAGATTGTCGGGCTCAAATCCCTCTTCGACATAAGCGCTGTTCGGACCTTTGTAGACCTCGGGCTCCTCCGACGGCGGCGCTTCGCGACGAACCACCTGCTCGGCAGTTTCCTCGATCGACTCATCACCGTCGACGGCGTCGGCGACGCTACCGGTGGCCTCGCCACCTTGAAGTTTGTCCATCAGGCCGACGACGTACTCGCTCTCCATGACCTCATCGACATAGGGGATATCGTAAATCGTCGCCGCCAGAACTCCCACAGCGATGAGCACCAGTAACAAAAGGCAGCCGCCAAATGTGGCGTGCGGCTCCTCTTCGATATCTACGGGAGTCTCGATTTCGTCGCTCATTTCTGGGCTCGCCGGACTGAATAAAAGATATTCAAAAATCGCTGACAATCAGGTCATAAGCGAAGGATAACCGAGTCCATCGCCGATCGCCACCTCGCCGGTGGCGCAATAATACCGGCTGTTGAATATGCCGCTGCACTCGCCGTCTGACCGAATGTTGCAAACGAATGGACGAACCGATCAGGAGTTTTGAGATGAAACGAATGTTTCCACCGGCAATTGTTATTTTCGCTTTCTCACTGTCGCTACTGGCCCTTCCCGGCGCCGCCTTAGCTCAGAGTTCGGGAAGTTTCGATATCTTTGTCAGCGGCAGCTCATCGACGAGTTATTCCTATGACTCGCACTCCAGCACGAGCACATCCCATAGTGATTGCTCGTGTTCGGAGAGCTGCTCGAGTTCGAGTTCAAGCTCCACTTCCCGCTCTCACTCCGGCTCTTCGCATTCTCGCTCCGGCTCTTCGCGCTCCGACACATCGCGCGATCAGCGAACCGGTAGCGATCGCTCCCGCAGCGACCGCCGAAGCCGAGATCGAAGGCGTGGCGATGCCAGGAGATCGAATTCACAATCCGGCGATTGTGCTCAGCGACAACGGTCCTGCGACAGCCATTCTCGCCGCGACAACGCGCGAAAAGATAGCTCCCGAAGCAGTCGCTCCCGCAGCGATCGCTCACAGCGCGGCAGCCAGCGCTCCGAGCGGCGCACGCGACGAAGTATCGATCGCAGTGAAGCGATCGAGGTCTGTGGCCGTTCGACAACCTGCCCCAACGCTCGCGATAGCTGCATCGACAACGCCGCGCACTTCGACGCCTCCTACGCCGTCGCCACCATCGAGGCCTGTGGTGCAGAGACGTCGTTTTCGTCCGACTTCGCCGCGTGCATCAACACGGCGGCCCGTTTCCGGACTGCCCCGACCTCGGCAATTTATGCCTGCGGCGACGCCACGGCGTTTAGCAGCGACTTTTTGTCCTGTCTGGAATCGGCATCGCATTATTCACGCGATGCCACGGCGACCATTGAGGCCTGCGATGGAGCCACTTCCTTTAGCTCCGATCTGGTATCTTGCGTCGAAGGCGGTCGCTCCTAAAAGAATGCGGCCAGGCTGGCCGCGGGCCCCAGATGGAGCCACTTCCTTTAGCTCCGATCTGGTATCTTGCGTCGAAGGCGGTCGCTCCTAAAAGAATGCGGCCAGGCTGGCCGCGGGCCCCGAACGCTGAACGCTTATTAAACCAACGCCGGAGCGCGGGCCAAAACCCCGCGCTCCGCTCTATTTTTCGCGGACATTTCCAATCTTGGCGTTGTCCCGCGCGATCTGCTCGCGGGTCGTGATCCGCCGATACCAGAAGGTGACCATCGTCGAGGTGATGACGATAAATAGGGAGTATAAAATGGGGATCAGCAATACATGCTGTTGTTGCTCGCCGGTAAAGACCATGGCGACGATTAAGATCGCCAGCGGTCCGTTCTGAATCCCGGTCTCCATCGAGATTGTCCGCGAGCGGACCGTACTCAATCGGAGGTTTCGGGCCAGGAAATAGCCCAGGCTAAATCCGATCAGCCCCAGTCCGATGGAACAGATATAGATCGCCGGTCCGGTCTCCATTAAGAGGTCCCAGTTTCGGGGCACCCAGGAGCCGATCAAAAAGATGATGACGAATACGCCGAACACGCCGCCCATAAGCTCTAAGACGGCACCAACATTGGCGTTAAATCGCCGCAGCGCCATACCGATCAGCGTCGGCACCAGCAAGACGCCGAGCAATGTAATGATCTGGTCCGGCGGCACCTGCCACTCGCCCTCGACGCCACTTCCATAAAGCTGCATGGTCACAGGCACCATGACGATGGCCATCAGCGTGGAGCACACGGTCATCAAGATCGACAGGCTCAG
>SKQC01000151.1 GCA_007119175.1 Myxococcales bacterium
CTCGTCGACCACGACTGCGACGACGATGAAATCGTCACCCCTGCCGGCCAGTGCCAATTGCCGGAGCTTTTATGCGGCGACAACGCGCAATACGACTCGGCCACCGAGGAATGTATCGCCGACTTCGACGTCACCTGTGGGCAGGGGACCACCGAAGAAGACGGCGAATGCGTGATCAGCAATCCCACCGTCTGTGCCACGGGAACGGTACTCGCCGACGAGCAATGCGTGCTCGCCGACGAGGCCTGTGGCTCGGGCACCGAGCTCGACGCTCCCTATTGTCATCCCTCCTCCGATGTCTGCGAGGGACCGACCCAGTGGGATGTGGAAAACGGCAAATGCGTTCACACCAATGATATCGAATGCGGCGAGGGGACGGCCAATTACAACGACACCTGCATCTCACAGGAGACCTTCGCCGACGGGCTGGCCGCCCAGGCCCAGATTGCCCATGGCGACGGCACGCCGATCACGCCCACCGAGGACAGCAGTTTTATCTTCACCGGCGTGCTCGACAATCAGCTCTCTCAGACCTTCGAATTGGAGGGACAAGAGGGCCAATGGCTCGAGATCACTATTTACCCGCGGGGACTACCGTCGCCGGGCTTTGCGCTGAGCGACGAATTCGGCGACTGGCAGCGCGAGGTCACCCCGGGAATGACCAGCACGCCCTCGCGGATCGTCGCTACACCTCAAGACGATACCTACGAGCTGACGATCAATACGTCGCTGACCGACAGCGAGGATGCGTCGCTATTCGGCGACGAGTCCTGGGAATATGTCGGCGTCGTCGACATCGTCGACCGGCCGAGCCCCATCGACTGGGATATCGACGAGGAGAATTTCAGCAGTGCGCTGGATGCGACAAAAGAGAATCTGGTGCGCATTGAAACCGAAGATACGGACGTGGTCGTGATCAGTGCCGACGCCCTCGGCAATGATGTGCGCGACGCCACCCTCGAGGTCTGGGGGACGCCGGGCGTTTATTCAGAGCGCTTTGAGATGGAGCCCCACACGCCGATCGCCATCGACACTTCCAGCGTGGGCGTGACCCATTTTCACTTCGACGCCCGAGAGTTCGTCGGTCCCCGCACCGATTTCGAGATCAATGCCCGACCGACGGTTCAACTTCCCGACGGCGAGTATTACGACCACGCCATCGACGCCGAAGCCGGTGAGGTCATCTTTGTCTCTCATCGCTCCGACGACGCCACGACCCTGTCGGCGAATATCTACCTCGGCGGCGAGCTGCAGACAGCCTTTGAGGAAGTGCTCGCCGACAACCGCAGCAGCTACACCCAGCACCAGACGAGACGACAATTTTTCTACGCCCCGGAAGACGGCACCTACGTGGTGGAATTTGAAAATACCTCCGGTGGCGAAGTAGAGAATTTCGTCTCCACCTCCTCGAGCGAAGAAGTCCCCGTTTTTGAAGTGCCCGCCGACGGCAGCGCTGATTTCGAAGCCTTTTATGAATTCGACCAGTTGTTGCCCGGCGACTGGCGAATGGTCGTCGTCAAGACGCAGTCGTCGGCCTTTGTCGATGTCTTGATCACCGCCGGTGCGGGCACCCCGCGGTCGACGGTCTTCGATTCGGAGCACAACGAATTGGAAACCGCCACCGGTGTAAGCGGCACGTCGACTCCCGACTTCGTGGCCAGCACGCCGGGCATCTATTACGTCGTCTCCCGGCCGTGGAGTACTTTCACCATCGCCGAAGAAAGCCTTCATTTTGAGCTAACAGCCGAGGTGGTCGACGCCCTCGATCCGGGCGATATCATCGAGGAGAACTTCGACGTTGAACTCTTCGACATTCTCCACGGTGCGATCTCGTACGGCACCGGCGAGGCGCCGACAATTCGCCTCCTCAACCCCAACGACGCGGTGGTCTTTGAGGTCGACGACTTCAGCGGCGAATTCGACTTTTTCGAAATGGTGCCGGGCAATGGCGAATTTACCGTGGAGGTCGAGAATACGAGCGATGAGCCGATCCTGGGTATCGACGTCGACGTCGAGAGTTCCACGCCCGTCGATATCGTCGACATCGAGGGCGATTTCGAAGAAACCTATGACCGGGACGCCCTCAATGAGTGGGATAGCGAGTATATCGTCGTTCGCCCCGACGACGACATGGTCCTCGATATCACGGCGACCTTCGGGGCCGGCGAGAGCGCCGTGATGCGCATCTGGAACGCCCAGCAGCGCACGGCGATCGCCGAGGGCGGCAATATCGAAGAGTTCAATATGCGCCATCACTTCGACGGTCAGACTCCTTATGTCCTGGAATTTCGAGCCCTCTCCGATCTGGAGGAGGGCTATCTGTGGACCATCGACGGCTTTGAGGTCTTTACGGTCGACGAGATCCGCGAGCACTCGCCGCCCCTGGAGATCGCCAGCGGCGGAGGCGAGGCTTCATCGTCGATGGAAGTTTCTGGCTGCGACGAGATCGCCGATATCTCGATTTCCTTCGATATGCCGTCGGGCTCCGCCTTTCAGGTCCATATCGATCTGCTCGCGCCGAGTCAGACTAATCCCATTACGCTTCACGATGCCTCCGGTGGAAGCCTATCCACCGTGTATCCCGACGAGACCGAACCTGTCGATTCACTGGACTCGCTATTCAACCAGGACGGAAACGGTTTCTGGTCCGTCGATCTCGTCAACGACGCCTTCAGCATAGACGCCGAACTCGTCTCCTGGGGACTTCACCTGGTATGTGCGAAATGATTGCGCAGAAATCGCGTGTGGTTGCATCGTTTTCTTTGCTTTTTTTGATCCTCATCACCCTCCCGGCGAGCGTCGCAGCCCACGGCGATCCCCCGGAGGGACTTAAGATCTTCGCCGTCGACGACGGCTGGGTCTACGTGACCAATTTCGGGGTCATCACCTCCGACGCTCCCCATCGCTACGTCTGCGAGGAGGCATTTTTTGCCAGCGAGACCTACGTCGTCGCTCCCCTTGAAGTCGAGCGTTGGGCGACGTTCTCGCGCGGTGTCGCCGCATTCAGCGATGACGGCTGTGACTTCGAGGTGAGGATGCCCATTGTCGACGCACCGACCTCGGTGGCCGTTGAGCGCTCAGGCGACGAGGTGGCCTTCGCCACTCGCGACGACGGCCAAAACGAGCTGTGGCACAGTAGCAACGGAGGCCAGAACTTTAGCGAAATCGCCGTCGAACTCGACGATCTCTACCCGACGAGCATCGGCTTTTTAGACGACCGGCACCTCGTCGTCGTCGGTTATCTCACAGACGGCGACGACCGCGGCCAGGCGATCATCGTTGAAATCCATGTCGATTCAGCCACGCGCACCGACGTTGAGGTCGACGACGACCTCGTCTACCCGGAGCTGCTCGACGCCCGGGGAGGCGATCTTCTGTGGCACGCCCGCCGCGACGGGGTTACCGAAGTATTCTGGAGCCACGGCGAGGAATTGGACGCCGGCCACTTCGAAAGCCCCGGCTGGCCGACCTCGGGTGCTCTATCACCGGACGGAGAGCTCGCCTACCTGGGCGGCGTCGACGGCGACGGACGCGGTATCTTCGAGGCTCGGCGAAGCGCTCCCTCAAACTTTGAGCAGGTCGCCGCCGACCACCGGGCGCTATGCATGGCCGTCGACGGCGACAGTCTTTTGGTCTGCGGCCATCGCCGCGACGATGACCACGACCTGGCCCGTCTTCACCCCGACGGGACCATCGAAGAAATCCTCGATTTTCGCGACTTAGAGGGCTTTCGAAACGACTGCGACAGCGACAGCCGCGTTGAGCGCACCTGTCCGCCGGTGTGGCCCGAACTCGCCCAGGCGCTGGGAATTGAGATCGACGAGGATATCGACGATGACCACGAGGAAACTGACGACGGCGACGAAAGTAGCTGCTCCTTCGTCGACGCCACAACGCCGGGATGGATCTGGCTCGTCGCCATCGTCGCCCTCTTATACAAATCCCGCCGCGCCGTCTCAGATAGATCGCAAATTCTTTGACAGTCGGTGAAACTGCCGTCAATCTCATCTCGCCGTGTGGCGATGACCTATCCACTGCACTGTCGGAGCACGTGTGAGCACCTCGAAAGCGATCCCTGTATTTTTGATGAGCCCCCCGCGGCGCGACTGGCGTCTGCGCGGCCGGGCAAATTTCAAATCCCGCAGTGCCGGCGAAGTCGACGCAGAACAGGCACGAGCCGAATGGTCCGCGCTTGCCGACGCCATCGTCGACGCCGGTGGCGAAGTCGTGGTGCTGCCACCCGGCGATGCCTCATTGACGGGATTGATCTACACTGCTGAGGCCGGCGAGTTTTTTCGCGACGCGCGAAATAATCGCCATTTTTTGCTCCCCAATATGGCCGTCGAACACCGCCGCCCGGAGGCGAATCACATCGCCGGCTTCGTCGAGGATATCCTGGGAATGAAGCCCCACCGGGTCAGAGCGCGGTGGGAGGCCCAGGGCGACGCCATCCGCGCTGCCCATGGCGACGCCATCGTTCACACCTACGGTGTCGGCGCCGACCGGCGCACCTCGCAAGACGCCTATCAGGAAGTGGCCAGTGCCTTAAGCCCCCAGCATATCCAGATCGCATTTAGAGCCGATCCCTGGTTTCACGGAAATACCTTTCTGCAATTTTTCCGCCGGGCCACCGAACAAATCATCCTCGTCTGTCCCGACGCGCTTTTGGATGGAGAATACGAGCGGCTGCGCAATTTCGTCGGCGAGATCCCGGTCGTCGAATTGAGCCGCGCCCAGAGCGAGGGCTACGATACGAACGCCCTTCAGGTCGGCGACACAGTCCTGGCGCCCCAGAGTTTTTCGACTACCGCTCGTGAGGCCGCCGAAGACCTCGGCTTGACGGTGCACACCCTGGAGTTGGGCGAATTATTCTCAAAAGGCGGCGGCGCCCCGGTCTGTCTCTCCAACCGGATGTGGGGCCTCGATATCGCCGAGGTGCCCGACGAGACGCGATGGTCGCTGCGGCCTGATATTGAGGCTCATACGGGGGATTGAGGGGGGGTTGAGGGTCTGAGTTAATTCAAACCGTCGCCTATTATCGGGCGCCTGAACTGCGGCGCTTAAGATTTTTGGGGAGTGCGTCAATCAACCCCGCTCCCTCGTACCCACTCCCCCCAAATCTTCGGCGCCGTTTTCTTGCCCCCTTAAGTAGACGTAGATCGCATTCCCCCCGACTATCATCAGCACCATTGTCCCATCCAATGGAAGACCCTATAACGCGTTGTTGTTATCTGCGGTGCCGGCATCAATGCGTCTAATGAGCAAAATTTCATGACATCTGAGCCACCTCAAAATAGCGACGACGACACGTCGCTCGAAGAGCGCTTTTTGGCGGGGGTCGATTCCGAGCAATCCGAGGAGCCCGATGATTTCGATCTGGAGCTCTCGGAGCTTAAGCGCACCCGCAAACGGGGCTCGGTGTTGCGACCGATCTTGATGATCATCGTCGTATTGCTCGTCGGCTCCGTGCTCCACGATTGGCGCCACGAGCTGGGCTATTTTTTCACCTTCTCCGATCCCGTCGAATTGGGCAGTGTCGCCGAATTTCCGGTTCGCATGAGCCAGGAGCCGGGCTGGGAGCCGCCGATGGAGCACAACGCCTATGTATCGCTTCAGGGAATGCCCACCCGAATGAGCCGCGGCGGACAATACGAGATCTTTCGGCTTATCGGCGCCGAGATTTATGTGCAGCGCGATCTCGACGAAGAGGAGATCGCCGACGGCGAGCGCTCGGGGCTGCCCCCGCGGCAGGAGGGTCCCGGCTTGCCCGTCGACGAGCACCGCCGTCGCTATGTCGGCGAGGGTCGTCTTCTGGCCTTCGAGTCGGTTCCCGAACGGGTGGCCGGCTTAAAGCAATTTTATGGCGAGCGCTATAATATGCGCTTTTGCGACGATTATACGCCGCGGCAGATCGAAGATCTTGAGCGGCAGCGCCGCGAGACCTTTCGATCCAATTGGCAGGGGCGCTACGAGCGGGCCACCGAGGAGGTGCGCGCCGAACGGGAATTGACCCCGGAGCCCACCGATGCCGACGTAGAGCAGAATCTGGATCGCCATCCGGTATGCGTAAATGCCTATTTATTACACGACGATCGCCGCCCTCTCGATCACTGGTGGTATCTGGCTCTTTCGATTTTGCTGTCGGCCTTTATGCTATTTAATATCTACAAGCTGGTGGCCTGGTTTCGAGACTGGATTCGCCCCTGAAGAATCTCGATTCGACGATCGAAATCGAGGAGGAAACTTTCCGAATTTTCGCATTTGCGTATGATGCGGAGGTGTCCGCCAGGCGATGCAATCGCAGCGCTCCCGCCCGACAGGACGCCCCAAGATTGACCTTCGGTCGTTCGCGCGCGTATGATGGCGCCCGGGCAGACGGGAGTTTGGGTGCGAGTAGATGGATTTTTAACTGCTCGAAAGGCCGCGACGGCTGCTGATCTGGCGCCGAACCAATTGCGGATTTGTCTCACGAGGAGGAGTTCGACCCGTGGCGAAGCTTGTTTATACCGACCCGTCGGGTCGTGAATTGACCGTGCCGCTCGGGCCGGACTCACCGGTGGTGAGCATCGGTCGGGCCACGGACTGCACCATCCGATCAAACCGCAAGTCCGTCTCCCGGCGGCATGCCGAATTCCACTACAACAACGGGCGCTACGAGGTCGTCGATCTCGACAGCTCCAACGGCACCTACATCATCGTCGACGACCAGCGCCAGCCAATCCGAAATCCCCAGCCCCTCAATCATCGCGACGAGGTATGGTGCGGAGATTTCATCCTCCACTTTTTCGAAAAGGAAGGCGACGCCGCGGCGGCCAATCCCTTTGAGACCAATCAGGCATATAGTGGCCAGGGCCAAAACCAGGGCCAGGGCCAGCAAATGGGCGGCGGCGTGCAGGGTAATTTCGCTCAGCAATCACCCTCGCCCGGCGGCGCCTCTCAGGGCCAGGGTGGCGGCGTCTCACAGGGCGGCGGCTTTGGCGGCGGTCAGGGCGGTGGCTTTAGCAGCGGCCAGAACGACTTCTCGCAGCAGGGTGGCGGCGTCTCACAGGGCCCGGCGCACAGCGGATCGCCACCTCAAGAGGTGGGCTTTGCCTCGGAATCACCACCGCCGATAGACGTCGACTCCTCCTCGCATGACCAGGAGCTGCAGCGGCTTCGCGACGAGAAAAAATCCATCCAGGAACTCGCCGATCGACAGTCGCGGGAGGTCGAACAGCTCCGCGCCGAATTAGAAAGTGTTCGCGGCGACGCCGACCAGCACCAACAAGAATTGGAGCGGCTTCGCGCCGAACTCGACGATGCCCGCCACTCCGGCGCCGACCCGGCCGAATTAAATCAATTGCGCGAGGAATTGGAGGCCGAACGCCGCGATCGCTCCCTGCTCGAAGAAGAGCTGGAGCTGGCCCGGCAGGCGCTTGCCGACGCCGAAGACGAGCAGCGAATGGCCGCCGAGGTCGAACAGCAGCTCAGCGACGCCAACGATAAGATCGATGATCTTCGCCAACAGCTCGAGCGCGCCGAAGGCGGAGCGCGCCGCGAAATGGAGGATCTCGAAAATCGGCTCCAGGAGCGCGAAGAAAAGATCACTCACTTAGAGCGCGATCTGGAGATTTTAGAGCGCGAGTTAGAGCGCACTCAGGAAAAATTAGAGCGCGCCCGCAGCGACGCCTCCACCGAAGAGGAACTGGGCGAAGTCCGCGAGGAACTCGACCGCCAGGAGCGGCTCTTAGGTGAATATGAGCGCAAAAACCGGGATCTGCAAAACGATCTGGACAGCAAAGTCGATCTGATCACATCGCTGCAAGACGAAAACGACGAATTCACCGACCTCGTCGACGAATTAAAGGCCGATCAAAGCGAATTAAAATCCGAAATGAGTCAGCTCCGAGAGGAGCGCGACGCATTGCTCGCCGACAGCGAGGAACACGTCGCGGCCCGCGAAGAGCTGGAAGCGACGAATAAGGAATTGAGCAGCGAAGTCGAGGGTTTAAAACAACGGCTGCGACTGGCCAAACAGCGCGCCGAAAACGGCGACGACGATGCCGACGGGGAACTCGAGCGGCTCCAGCAGCGCGTCGAGGCCCTGACCGAACAGCTCGAGGACCAGCAGGACGCCAAACCGGCCACCTCCGTCGAGCCCAACGGTGCCGAGCTCGACGCACTCGCCGAACACGCCCGCACTTTAGACCGCATCGTCGACGCCATCGAGCGCACCGATCTCTCCCACCTGTCGACAGTGGACCGCGTGCGCTTACAATCGGCGATCCGGGAGACCCAGCCGCGCCAGACGTTGAGCGCCATGCTGAAATTGGTCTCCACCGAAGAGACGGCAGACGCGTAAACAGAAACAACGGTTGAACCGCAAAGGACACGAAGAAAACACGGCTTATTAACCGCAAAGAACGCAAAGAAAGCACAAAGGTTGGGTTTGCTGCCAGGGCCGAAAGCCTGTGCTCAGAGAGCCTGCGTGCCGGTTCAGTTATCTGCGCCAAAAGCCGTCATGCCCACGACGCCTTATCGATGAGTGCTTATCGGTGGTGAACTGGCCACGTGCCATCGAAACTCCGCGCCGATCTAACCCTTTGTGTTTTCTTCGTGTCCTTTGCGGTTCAAACGTTGTTGCAGTTGTTGCTGTTTACGCGTCTGCCGTCTCTTCGGTGGAGACCAATTTCAGCATGGCGCTCAACGTCTGGCGCGGCTGGGTCTCCCGGATCGCCGATTGTAAGCGCACGCGGTCCACTGTCGACA
>SKQC01000089.1 GCA_007119175.1 Myxococcales bacterium
GGCCACTCTTTTCGATCGGCATACATCCGAGCCGTAATCGACATGCAGGAGGCGAGTCCGGCCGACAGATAGTCATGGGGTCGAGGGGCCTCGTCGGTACCCCCCTGTTCCACCGGCTCATCGGCCACCAGTCGAAAGCCGCCGGCGACGACCTCCGTGCGCAAACCCTCTTCGGTGCTGGCGGCCACGCGGCCCGTATCGGGATTGGCGCGCCACTCATCGACGGACTCGACGTCGACGTAGCGGCGGGCCCAGGAAGCGATGAGCTGACCGACGTATTTGGCCTGGTCTCTATCGCTCAACATATGGTCGGCGTTGTCGAGGGAGATAAAATTTCGCGGGTGGTAGGCAGCTTTGAAGATCCGCGCCGCGTGGTCGATGCTGACCACCTCGTCGCGCGGCGCGTGGAGCACCAAAAGCGGCTTTTTTAACCTGCCGAGCACATCCCGCATCTGAGTAGATTCCAGATCGTCGAGAAACTCCTCACGCACCGTAAACGTCCGGCCGGCGATATCGACCACCGCCTCTCCCTGCTCTCGGATCTCGGCAATCGCTTCCTCGAGATGCCCGCGAACATGGACCGGCTCACTGGGCGCCCCGATGGTGGCCACGGCCTTTACGCCATCGAGCTTCGCCGCCCCCATGATCGCCGCCGCCCCACCTAAGGAATGCCCCACCAGAAGCTGCACTGGGCCCAGTTTCTTCTCGATCTGCTTCGCCGCTTGAACCAGATCGTCGACATTCGTCGAAAAGGTGGTCTCTTCAAACTCCCCCTCGCTCTGGCCGAGCCCCGTAAAATCGAGCCGCACCACTCCCATCCCCACATGGGTCATCGCCGTGGCGATGGCCCGCAGTGCATTGAAGTCCTTCGAGCAGGTAAAGCAATGGGCCACCAGTGCGAAACTCTTCGCGTGCCCGTGCAGTGGAAGTTCGACGCGCGCCGACAGCTTCTCGCCGCGCGTATTCGTAATATCGAGACGTCGAGAGGACATCGCAAACTCCTTCGTTTAAAGAGTGATCGGATACGCAGGCCGATAGCAGATAAACTGGAGGCTGGATTTCGTTACTAACTTATTGCGGCGATAAGAGTAAGAACCCCAGATCAAACCTCGACTCACATGGCCGCTTGGTCCGTGACATCGCGATGGTCAGACCTACCCCACAGTCTCGCTGCGCTCGACAGCTCCCCTTGAGAAGGGGAGCGGGGTGACCGGCCCGTCATAAGTCCTCCCGAACTCAACGCAACCGGACCCGCTCCCCGCCCGAGGGGAGCTGGCGCGCAGCGCCTGAGGGGTAGATTGAAAACCTCGAATCCAGTTGCCATATCGGGGGCCATCGTGCCATAGGTGAGCGCCGCAATTTTGTGACTTAGCGCCCGCCCTGCCGTATCGAAATGAGCCAACCACGCCCCATACGCAGCCTATTTCCGATCCTGCTGCTGAATCTGACCGCCTTTGCCATCGCCATTCCCGTGTTGCCGGCGCTGGCCTATGCAGTGGGCGGATCGGCCGTGGACGTAGGGCTATTATACGCCGTGCAGTCGCTGGGGCAGTTTTTGATGGCTCCAATCTGGGGCAAGGTCTCCGATAAGCTGGGGCGAAAGCCGATCTTGTTGGCCACCTTCGCCGCCGCGGCGTGCCTGGAGCTAATTACAGCCTTTATCGGTTCGCTGGGACTGTTGTACGTGGCGCGGTTTTTCGTCGGTTTATGTGCCGGCAATGTCGCCACGGCCAGCGCCATGATCGCAGACAGCACGGACGGCGCCGATCGCAGCAAGGGGATGGCCGTCATCGGCATCAGCTTCGGCATCGGATTTACCCTGGGTCCGGCCATCGGCGCCGCCGTCGGGGTCGTCGCCGAATCCGGCGTGCCCGGCATCACCGGCGCCGGCATGCCCTTTGCGGCCGCGGCAGCGCTCAACGTCATCACCATCATCCTGGGCATTTTCCTTCTGGTGGAGCCGGCGCGAAGTGTCGCCGAGCGACAGAAAAACCGGATAAAAACCAGCTCGATATCTGTATGGCGACAGTTGCGCGACGGCCCGGTCTTTTTGCTCTGCGCTCTCTTCTTTTTATATACCGTCTCGTTGACCGTGCTGGAGGGCACGTTCTTTATCTATATGGAGGCTGTCTACGACTACGATATCGTAGAGGTGGGCATCATTTTTGCCGCCATGGGCCTATTGATGGCTCTATGTCACGGCGCCGTCGGTCCCCTCTCCCGCCGGCTCGGCGATCGGCGAATGACCCTTCTTGGGGTGATCGTATTGGGAGCCGGCCTACTGGCCGCCCCGATCTATCCGGCTCTGTGGTTTTTGCTCCTCGCCCTGGGAATCGCCACCTTCGGGCGCGCCCTGGTCCACCCCGGGATATTGGCGATGATGTCGAAGCGCGAGACCGGTCGAAACGATACCGGGCAATTGATGGGAATGCTCACCTCGTCGGCGAGCCTGGGAAGGATCTTTGGCCCCGCCCTGGGGGGCTTTATCTTCGCCTATATCACCCCGGCTGCACCCTTTTATTTCGCCGGCGCTCTCCTGCTGGTCACCGGCGTGGTGTGGTGGGCGCTGTGGAATCGCCGGCAGTAAACCCGATGAGTTTCAAAATGCGTCAATTTGCCACACCCTCAACACCCGGGTCTCGCTGGTCGATCTGACCCGCCCTTTGTTACGGTCTGTTCACGTTGGAGAGGCTTTTGCCGTAACCGGTCGGAGCCCGATCAAATAATAACTGCACAGGATCGCTAAGAAATTCCCAACGGGTATTTTGTCAGTGCAAAACAGATCGCCATTTTTCGGCGCTCTCAAAGGAGAATCCCGCGCATATTCGGCTCTGAACACCCCTGTTGACAGGCCGCCTTCCCTCGTGGGATTAAGAGTCCGAATTCGGGGTCTCCCGACTCCCGAAAAGCGGCCCAACCGATGGGCCGACGCTTAATTTGGTTACCATGGAGTAGTAGGAAGTATGAAAGCTCGCTACCTAACGATTGCCGGGGTGCTGACTCTCGCCATCGCGATCGGTTTTTCGGCCTGCTTTGACCCCAGAGAGGGGTACGCTCCCGAACAACCCTTCGAGTTCAGCCACGAATTACACGCCGGCGTTCACGAAGTTCCCTGCGGGTATTGTCATACCGAGCCGGGAGCCAGCCCACAGTCCTCAGTGCCCAGCGTCGACACCTGCATGAATTGTCATAGCCAGGTGGCCACAGACAGCGAGCAAATCCAGGAGCTGACCCGACACTGGGAGCAAGGTGAACCGGTAGAATGGGTCAAGGTCCACGATCTTCCAGACCACGTTTTATTTAGCCACCAGCCTCATATCCAGCGAGGAATCGACTGCTCGGAGTGCCACGGGCAAGTCAATCGGATGGACGTCGTCGAGGTGACAAACGAATTCAATATGGGCTGGTGCATCGACTGTCACCGCGACCCGGAGCACAACGCCCCGATCGATTGTGTGACCTGCCATTATTGATGGCAGAGACACTCCCCGCCTTAACGATGGCGGAATTTGGTACGAACAAGTTGATGCGGCGCAACAAACGCCGCCGCCGAAGTTCAACTCAGTGCGCGTCGAAGGAAGGAATTTGTCTTCCGAATCGCCGCCACGCTCTCACGAATGGCCGTTATGAGTAAGAATCATAAAGATCCGGATCTGCCCAGGCACTCCGACCCACAGCCGGGGGCCTCCGTCCTCCTTCGAAGCGATGATGACGGCGACGTGACCATCAGCTTTTCGGATGGTTCAGAAGCGCTGACCATGAATCGCCGAGATTTTATGCGGGTCAGCGGCGTCGCCGCCGCCACGGCGGCCATGAGCAGCGCCGCCTGCCGCGAGCCGGTGCGCGAGATCGTCCCCTACGTCGATCGCCCCGAAGAAGTCCGAATCGGCAATACCACCGAGTATGCCAGCGTCTGTAACGCCTGTCCCGCTCAATGCGGCATTCGCGTAAAGACCCGTGCCGGACGCCCATTTAAATTAGAGGGCAACCCGGAGCACCCGGTCAATCAGGGTGGCCTCTGCGGCCGGGGACAGGCCTCTTATCTCGATCTCTACGATCCGGATCGACTCCGCAACCCGGTGCGCCCCGACGGTGATCGGGCAAATGACCTGGACTGGGAGACCGTCGACGAAGAAGTGGCCGAACAGGTCGACGAGCTTCGCGCCGGTGGCGCCCTTCGCATTCTCACCGGCTCCGTGAGCGGACCGGCAACCCAGAACCTGATCGACGAGATCGTCGCCGATCTGCCCGACGCCCGCCACGTGGTCTACGAACCGCTGGCCGACGAGGCAGCACTGGCGGCCACTGACGCCGCCTACGGCAGCGCCCATATCCCCCAATACCGATTCGATCGCGCCCGCTACGTTTTATCATTGGGCAGCGACTTTCTGGGCACCTGGCTGTCGCCGGTTGAATTTTCCCGGCAATTTGCCTCTCAACGCGACTTCTTCGATGCCGAGGAAGAGCACGAAGAAAACGGCGATGGCCCATACGAGCCGCAGATGAACCGACTCGTGGCCTTCGAACCGACGATGAGCCTGACCGGGATCAACGCCGACGATCGATATCGAGTCCGACCGGACCGGCTGGTCTACGTGGCCCTTGCTTTGGCCAACGAATTATTCACCAATCACCGGCCCGGCGGAATCCCGACCGGAGCCGCTCGCGGGGCCTTAGAGCCATTCGACGTCGACAGCGTCGCCGATCGACTGGGCGACGATATCACAGCCGACGGGCTGCGCGAGGTGGCCGCCGAGTTGGCCGACCACGCCGGAGAGTCCATCGTCGTCGCCGGCGGCTCGGCAAGCGCCACAGAGACGGGCATCGCCCTGGAGAGCGCGGTCAATCTATTGAACGCCGCACTGCGAAACGACGGCGCCACCATCGACCGCTCGCGTCCATCGCATCAGATGGCGTCTGGAGCGTCCGACCTTCAGCAATTGCTCGACGAGATCGACGCCGGAGAGGTCGACGTCCTCATCGTCGACGAGACGGCGAATCCGGTTTATTCGAGCCCGGCCGGCGTCGACGTCGCCGCCGCCATCGACTCCGTTCCCTATGTGATCAGCACTGCGAAGCGAATCGACGAAACGGCGCGGCACGCCGATGTGATCGCCACCGGCTGCCACTATCTTGAGTGCTGGGGCGATTCCAGTCCCCGGGCCGGCGTATTTTCGATCCGTCAGCCGGCGATCTTGCCGCTATACGAAACGCGAGCGCTGGAAGACAGCCTCCTGACCTGGTTCGGCGACGAACAGGCCGCACCTGAAATGGCGCAATATCTGGAAGCGCCGCCCCAGCCGGCTGGAAATCAGCCCGGCGACAAAAAGCCCTACGATCCGGGCCCGTTCTTTCGCTATCTGCAGGCATTTTGGCGCGACGACATCTACGCCAACACCGACACTCTGGCCAGCTTTGAGCAATTCTGGCTGGCGGCGATGCGAGACGGCTATTTTGTCGACGACGCGCGCCTTGAGGACGCGCCGGCTTTCAATCCCCGCGCCGCGGTCCGACAATTGCCCGATGCGTTGCCAGAAGAAGTCGATGTCGACTTCGGCGACCTGAGCGGCAAAGTCCTTCACTTATTTCCGACGATTCCGCTGTATGACGGCCGCCAGGCAAATAACGGACATCTCCAGGAGATGCCGGACCCGGTGAGCAAGCATACCTGGGGCTCTTTTGCCATGGTGGGCTATCGCACCGCCGAGGCCCTGGAGTTGCAATCGGGCCAGATCCTCGAGATAGACGCCGACGATGGAGAATCGCTCAGCTTTCCAGTCATTATCATTCCCGGCATGCACGAAGATGTCATCGCCCTTCCCTTCGGATACGGGCGCACTGCAGCCGGAACCGTAGGCAACGAGGTTGGACAAAACGCCTTTCGGCTCGCCCAGAGCAGCGAACAGGGACGGATTTACTCCGGCATTTCTGCCGAGGTCCGCGCCACGGACGTCGTCGACGACCTGTCGGTGATAAAAGGCTCCGGCGTCATCGATGTCGACGCCCATCGAATCCTGGCCACGGCCTCACTCGACGAATATGCCGAGGACCAGAGTGCGGGAATCTACCACACGCCCATCGAAGTAAGCCTGTGGGAGGATCACGACTTCGGCGACCTCAACTGGGGCATGGCGATCGACATGACCAAGTGCACGGGCTGTTCAGCCTGTATGGTCGCCTGTCAGGAGGAAAATAATATCCCTGTCGTCGGCCGTCAGGGAGTCCTCGAGGGCCGAGAGATGCACTGGTTGCGCATTGATCGCTACTACCGATTGCCCGACGACGCCGTAGAGGCGCGCGAGGGACTTTTCGGCGATCCGATGTACGAGGACAACCCGCAGGAGGCATTTGGCGAGTTTCTCGACCAACCGCGCGTCGTATTTCAGCCCATGCTCTGCCAGCACTGCGACAAAGCTCCCTGTGAGTCGGTCTGCCCGGTCGTGGCGACGATGCAGAGCAACGACGGGCTCAACCAGATGGCATACAACCGATGCGTGGGCACCCGATATTGCTCCAATAACTGCCCCTATAAGGTGCGGCGATTCAACTGGTTTAATTACGGAGAAAACCGCGAAGATTCCTTTTTCGCGCGGCTTTATCCGGAACTCAAAGAGCACGGGCGCCTCAATCAAGAGGAGCCGCTGCAACTGGGGCTAAACCCCGACGTCACCGTGCGGGCCCGTGGTGTGATGGAAAAATGCACCTTCTGTGTCCAGCGCATCCGTCGCGGCAAATGGGAGATCATGAAAGACGGTCGCCGCACATTCCACGACGGCGAAGTGGTCACGGCCTGTCAGGAGTCCTGCCCGGCCGACGCGATCTCCTTTGGGAACCTCCTCGACGACGAGCACAAAGTCGCCAAGCTCCACCGGCGAAACCGGGCTATGTACGCGTTGAGCGATCTCGATACTCGGCCCAATATCGCCTATATGACGAGCATCTGGAATACCGACGAAGAGTTGGCCTGACACTGATGACCCGGGCTTGTGTCTCCGCGACTCAGCCCACGAACCCGACGCTGTTTTTTGATCCATTGACGCTCGCAAGAGTTCCGGCATGAAACGAAGTGAGTTACAAGGACGTCCCCGCAGTACCGAAGGCGAAGGCCCGTTTGGTGGGCCTCTCGCCGTAAGGGAGCCGCTGGTCGCCGACGGAAAGACCTGGGCCGAAGTCGATGACGACATCGCTCGTCACACCGAGGTGATGCCCACTAAATTGTGGTGGTTTGCATTTATCCCCTCGCTGTTGCTGATGCTGGTCTTTTTCGGCGGTATTTTAACCGCCGCCGGCACCGGCATCGGCACCACCGGCATCTCCCACCCCGTTGGCTGGGGTGTCTTTATCGTCAATTTCGTATTCTGGATTGGGATTGGCCACGCGGGAACGCTGATTTCAGCGATCCTGTTTTTGTTCAAACAGACCTGGCGAACGGCGATTAACCGCTCTGCGGAGGCGATGACGATCTTCGCTGTGGCCACGGCCGGTGTCTTTCCCCTGATGCATACGGGACGGCCCTGGTTTGCCTACTGGTTATTTCCGCTCCCCGACGGGCGCGGGCCGCTGTGGGTCAATTTCAACTCCCCGCTATTGTGGGATGTCTTCGCCGTATCGACCTACGGGACGATTTCGCTGGTGTTCTGGTATATCGGCATGGTTCCCGACATGGCGAATCTGCGCGACCGAGCCAAACATCCGCTGCGCAAAAAGATCTACGGGATTTTGTCGCTGGGCTGGACCGGTGGAAACCGCTCCTGGCGCCACTACGAATCGGCGTATTTGATGCTCGCCGGACTGGCTACTCCGCTGGTCCTGTCGGTGCACACCATCGTGTCCTTCGACTTTGCCGTATCCGTGATTCCCGGGTGGCATAGCACCATCTTTCCGCCCTACTTCGTCGCCGGCGCCATCTTCTCCGGCTTTGCGATGGTACTGACGCTGACAATCATTATGCGTCATGTATTTAAGCTAAAAAGCTATATTACCATCAATCACCTGGAGTCGATGGCAAAGGTCGTCTTATTGACCGCTGGCATCGTCGGGATCGCCTATATCACAGAATTTATAATCGCCTACTACTCGGCAGTGCCCGCGGAGCAATTCCACTTCGCAAACCGAGTGCTCGGCCCCTACGGCTGGTCGGCGATGATCATGTTGAGCTGTAACCTCTTGGTCCCACAGCTTCTATGGATAAAGAAGATACGCCGAAGTATCGCCGGGCTGTTCATCATCTCCATCTTCGTCAATATCGGGATGTGGTTTGAGCGCTATGTCATCGTCACCACGGCTTTGCACCGCGATTTCGTACCCAGCTCGTGGGGCGTATATGACTTCAAGTGGATGGACTGGATTTTGACCATCGGCTCCTTCGGTCTCTTCATGACACTTTTCCTTCTATTCGCTCGGGTCTTGCCGACGATCACGATGTTCGAGGTCAAAGCGGTAATGGATCCCGAAACGGCATCTCGCAAAAAGTCAAAGGAGGTTGCCGATGGCTGACAACGACAACCACAAAGACGAGCAATCCTCGCAAGACGAAGAAACGCCCGATGAGTCGAGTCCGGCAGAAGGGCTTGCCGAAGAAAGCGACGTCGCCCTTGCGGAAGCCGAGGACTCGGAAGCCGAAGACCTGTCGAAAGACGAGGACGACGACGCCTCCGACGATAACGGCGAATCCGAGTCTGAAGATGCGGAATCGTCGGCGTCTGACGAAGACGACGAAACGTCGGACGGTGAGGAGGA
>SKQC01000412.1 GCA_007119175.1 Myxococcales bacterium
CCGAGATGAAATCGATGAGATGGCCATTTCGCGAAACCGCAGTCATATCCGTAGGTTATTTCAAGTGTTGAGCGAATGGCCAGATCGCGATTTCAGCCGGCATCTGCGACATTCATGGGTTTTCCGGACGGGAACTATCTAACCCGGCGTGGCGTCGCTGGTCGCCCGGGCGACGATCTCTCCTTTCATCGACAGATGCCCCTCGATGACATCGACCATCGATTGAAGAGCCTTTGAGGTCTGCGGATCGCTTCCGCCGGACAGCACCTGCTCGCGCAGTGCTCCGCAGGCCTCGTGTAGGGCCGTTACCGCCTCGCCCTGAGACATTGGAGCTGTATCGGTGGGAGGCTCGGGAGGCGTCAACTCACCGGCGTCACGAGGTTTCGAAAACCCCTCCAGCCGGGTGAGTAACTCGCCCATCATCGGTGCCATCGACGCGGCGACCATGGGCTCGTCTATCTGGGCCGTAATTGCCGAGCGCAGTCCCGTGACTTCTTCGTGGGCCCGCGACGGCCACGCCCCCTGTGGACCTTGAGTTGCATCGATATTATTGGCCATCGTCATCTCTCGTTGCGTTCATCGGTGTTGGCGCCATACCCGCGAGGCCACGTCGTCCATCTTCGCCGATACGCGACGTTTTTCCTCCACCGTCTTTGCGGCTCGCCACTTCTCGCGGTGTTTTTCCACCGCCTTTAGCTGTCGCACCGCGGCGAGTAGCTCGTCGTGGGCCCGCTCCATCTCGCGGCGGGCGCGCCGCCGTTTTTGACGGGCTGTCTCAACCCGACTCCATGCCTCTTCCTCGCGTTGGCGGAGTCCGGCGATGTATCGATCAAAACCCTGCATCCGAGCCATCGTCGCCGGACCGGCGGCCAGCTCCTCGTCGAATTCTCGGCATTTTTGTTTTCGCTCGCCGATCAACTCCCGATGGCGCTGCTCGAGCTTCTGCACCTTTTTGCCGCACGCTCGATGGGCGGCCATGGCGTCTCCGTAGCGCTCCTCGGCAAGATCGCGCTCCTCTTTGCGCAGTCGAAATAAGACATCCAGATCGTAATCATCGTCATTGACCATCAAGTCCCTCCGTGGACTTTCCCGGCTAAGCAGATCTTTTCACCCAAAAAGGTCGAGTAATAGATCCACCGTCTCGCTCAATTCCGTAAATTCCTGCATTCCCTGCTGAAGCAACTCCTCCATCTCCTCGATATAATCAATGGCCAGATCGACCTCCATATCGGTGCCGTATTCGTAGGCGCCGAGGCTGATCAGATCGCGCTGCTCCTCGTAGGTGGAGAGCACCTCGCGAAACCGTCCGGCCGCCGCCGTGTGTTCGTCGCTGACCACACTTCCCATGACGCGCGACAGCGATGGCAATACATCGATTGCCGGCCAGTGGTTCCGACTCGCCAACTCGCGGCTCAAGATAATATGTCCATCCAGAATCCCCCGGACCTCATCGGCGATGGGCTCCTCCATATCGCCGCCGGCGACCAACACCGTATACAGGGCGGTAATGGAGCCGACATCGTCGTTTCCCGTCCTCTCCAGCAATTTCGGGAGCATGCTGAACACACTGGGCGGGTACCCCTGACGGGCCGGTGGCTCTCCGGCGGCGAGTCCCACCTCGCGTTGCGCGCGGGCAAAGCGGGTGACCGAGTCCATCATCAGCAATACGTCGCGGCGCTGAGCGCGAAAATACTCGGCAATCGCCGTGGCCACGAACGCCGACTTCAGGCGAACCAGGCTCGGCGCATCGCTGGTGGCGACGACGACGACGGCCCGTTTTCGTCCCTCCTCGCCCAGAACCTCCTCGAGAAAATCGCGCACCTCCCGGCCCCGCTCGCCGATCAGGGAAATGACGATGACCTCGGCATCGCTGCCGCGAGCCACCTGACCCATCAGAGTCGATTTGCCGACACCGCTTCCGGCAAAGAGCCCGACGCGCTGGCCTTTTCCCACGGTCAATAATCCGTCGATGGCCCGGATCCCCATCGACATCGGCTCCGTGATTCGCTCTCGGGTAAACGGATCGGGAGCCGGTCGCATCAGCGGCCAATCCACAAATCCCGGTCCCTTAAGTGGCGGCCCCCCGTCGATTGGCCGCCCTAATCCATCGAGCACCCGTCCCAATAGGTCATCGCCACATTGGACGCTCAACGGCTCGCCGGTCGACTCCACTTCTGCGCTGGGACCGATCCCGGCGACGCCTCCCAGGGGCATCAGCACAGCCATCTCGCCATCGAAGCCCACGACCTCCGCCGGCATCACCGACCCATCGCGGAGCCGAATCTGCACCAGCTCACCGACCACGGCGTCCGGCACGCTGGCCCGTACGACCAATCCCGTCACCTCCAGCACCCTTCCCCGCACCTGCACCGGCGCCGCCCCGTCGAGGCGCTCCATATACCTGCCGAGCACGGAATTGAGCCCTTCCTCGCCACCGCTCTTTGAGCGCCCCGTCATAGCGACTCCTCGCTGGTCAGTCCCTGGGTCGGATCGGCACCGCTTAACAGCGCCGTGCGCAACACCTCGAGTTGCGTCTCCAGGCGGGCGTCGATTCGCCCCGACTCGGTCTCAATGACGCAATCTCCGCGTTCCAATGAGGCGTCGGTCTCGAAATAGACGGTCACCCCGTCGACATCGCGGGCATATTCGTGACGATGCGACTCCACCCACTGGTGATCGTCGGGATGGAGACGAACGGCGATCTGGCTTCGCCCGCGGGCGGCGATCAGGGCCTCGCCGACGATGTCGCGCACCACCTCTGGCTGCACCTCGATGGCGTGGCCGATGATGCGCTGTGCGATCTGGAAGGCGAGGGTCACCATATCTCGCTCGGCGCGGTTGCAGAGCCGGCTATATTCGGCGCGGGCCTTTGCCAGGGCTTCCAGACAGTCTCGCATCCCCTCTTTTCGGCCCTCCTCGCGGGCCTCCTCGCGGATCTTTTCGGCCTGATCTTCGGCGTCATCGATGACCTCCTGTCCTCGGTCGTGGAGAGCTTTTAATTCATCGTCGATCTCCTGGAGATCCTCGATGACGCGTTCCTTGATGACGCGGGCGTCGTCGACGAGCGGCCGGGCCGCGCGAACCGCCGCCGAGTCTCGTCGAAGCACTCTCGGGAGCTCTTCACTCATCGCCGTTCTCCTGGCTGTCGGTTCCGCTCTGCTCGGGTTCGTCGGCTCCGCTGATCATGGGCCGCAGCGCTTCGGCGATGGCCGGAGTCAATTCCGGTCGATTGCTGCGAATACAGGCGCGTCGGTACTTTCTGCAGCGCCGCGCAAGCGTCGGAGGCAGGCTGCTTTCGAGCCGGCTCAGCACGGCGTTTTGCCGAAAGATGCAGGCGCTGATCAAAAAGTATAATCCCACCATGGCGAATTCCTCATCCGGTGGATGATCGCCGGCGGCGATTCGGCAATACACCTCGTTGATTCGACGCTCGACTGCGTCCTCCATCGGCTCGGCTTCGGCCAGCCGATCTTGGATCGCCGCACTGAAAGATCGAGGAAGCTCGCCGAGCAGCAATGCGAGCCGTCGCCGCGTCGTTGCTCCTTCCAGTCGGCCCACGAGCACCGCGCCGAGGACCACCAGGCGCGCTCCCAGCGGCTCGCCGTCGCCGGAGTCGAGCCAGCGCCTCAAAGCCAGACCGTCGTCTGCGGGCTCTGAGCGGGCGCCTCTCCAGCCCTCGTCGACGGCCTCCCGATCGATGTCGGGCAATCGGCGCGCCAGTAGAGACGCCGCTGTCTCGTCGACGCGCTCCGGGAGCACCTCGAGGCAGCCGGCACATCGAGCGGCATAGACAAAACCGAGCTCCGCTGCGCTGAGTCCGTCCAGAGTCACGCCATACCTCCCGACGGAGCCTCGCGCCGATTTTTGACCACCACAAAAGCCAACCCCGCCGATACGGCGATGATCACGGCTCCCATCAATAAAATGACGCCCTGAAGCACCCCCTGGCTCTTCGGGGCCACGGCGATCGGCCCGACCTGGGCGTATTCAACTTCGTGGCGGACGCGCTCCGGGGCGGCCACCGAATTTAAGACCACGTGCACCGACTCCGGACTGAGGTCCTCGACGGCGCCGCTGACCAATTTGCGGACCGCCTCCTCGTCGAGCGGCGGCTCGCCGACCCGCTCACTCCACTGAACGAGGACGCTGGCCCGAGGCTCACTGGCCTCGGCGCCGGTCATCTGCACCCGGGGTTTTTCGGGTAATACGAGATGGACATGGGCGTCGATGATCCCCTCGACGTGCAGCAAGCTGTTCTGCAACTCGCGGGCGGTGGCGTATTGCAATACGACTCGCTCTTCTTTGGCGGTCGGGATCAACCCGCCGCCGGGATAAAAATCACCAAACCCCCCCGTCTCGGGACGCGGAAAGCCCTCGCGCTGAAGCGTCGACCATGCCTCGACCCGGTCTGTGGTCGGCACCTCTACGGCCCACCGCTCGCCGTCACGCGGATCGCGGATCTTTTCGGCGTCGAAGCCATGTTGATTGAGCGTGACCACCATGGCGTTGGCCTCTCCTTCGTCGAGATTATGTTGCAGCGGCTCGCCACAGCCCATCGCCGCCCACACACCTACGAATATGGCCATCGCCGCCAGCCACCTGCCGTCGAATTTCGCCTCTGAGTTCATCGCTTAAACCTGGGTATTCATCACGTCCTTGATACCGCTCGTGGCGTTTTCGACGACTTTCGTCGTCAAATCGACGCGCTGAGAATAGCTATAAATCACGGCCTGCATCTGAAGCATCTCCTCCTGGCCCATCTCCGAGCCGTTGAGACAATTTTGCATCATGTCTTGAATATTGGACTCCTCGTCGAGCAGGCGCTGCACGAAGTCATCGGTGGGGATCTCGGAGGCCGCCTCGATGCCATCGACCTGGTCGATTTCATCGACGGCCGGCGGCTCCTGAACTGCCGAGGCGTCCTGTGGACCGGCGTCGGCCTGGGCCATGGTCTCTGAGAAGTCACCGTCGCCCCCCGTCCCCTGTACATCCTGAAGTTCCGCCGCCGACTGCACGGCCTGATTGGCCATATCTGCACTGACCGGATCGGTCATGATCTGCCTCCTAGTAGTGTTTCGTCGAAGTCTAATCTGCCGAGAAATTCGCTCCACGATCACAGAGCGATGCCACCCCTATTTTTATTATCGAGAAAATCCCCGAAGTTTTGCGTACTTTTTCGTTTCTAGTCGATCAGTCGATCGATTCTACATCGACATCGTCACCATCGATGACGACCCGATAGCTGCGATGGCTGTCGGCTTCGATCTCGAGGGGAACCCGGACTCTTTTCCCCTCGGCAGTCTCGAAGAGCACGCGCTGTTCTCCCGCCGGCAACTCGACCTCTTCAAGAGGCGCAGCACCGAATGCTCGGGCGTCGACATAGACCGCTGAGGCCGGTTCGACCTCCACGGACAGCCGCCCCGTCTCGCGGGCCTCGCGCTCCAACTCCATGGCCATCTTAAAGCCGCCGAGCCGGTCCAGCCGAAGCCTGTGATGACGGGTCTGCCGCTCCGATCCCTGGACCTCTAACTCCAGCCACTCCTCGCGATGATGCAAATGCTCAAACGGCGTGGTTCCCAGGACCTCGCCGGCCAGCGAGACTCGGCTGTCTGCAGGCCGAAATTCATAGCTTCCCTCCACGGCGACGGTGTCGTCTTCGACCATCTTTGCCACCAGCCGATTGTCCCGGTCGGGATCGAAATTGATAAACGCCACATAAGGGCGGTGTCCGTCGAGTTCAAATTGCACGTGAGACTCGAAGTCGGCGCCCACATTTTCCATGCGAAACGGAGCATTTCCGAAGAGTTCTCCGTTGACGTAGACCTCGGCGCCTTCCGGTTCGCTGACAAAGTCGACGCCGGCGCCATCGGTGGTCGATGCGCGCTCCAGCTCCACTTCTCGCTCCATCGCTGTTCCATCCGCCGGGATCAGCATCCGATGAGGGCGATGATTTCGCCGGGTGATCCAGATCTCATTGTCGCGGCCGTCCACCAGGGGCACATCAAGGGGCGTCGTTCCGTCGATCATCACCCCGTTGGCCACCACGGCGGCTCCGCCGGGACTGGTTTCGAGCCGCAGCGTGACCTCGCGATCGCCGACGGCCTCGCCGGTCATCTCCACCTCGGGCTCTTCCTCGATATCCACGTCGACAATTTCGACGTCATCGTTCCCATCCTCATCGTCGCCCGAGATCACAACGATCAGCCCAATCCCCACCACCAGGACGGCAAAAAAGCCACCGGCGATATAGCTCAGGCGTTGCATATCGAATTGCGGCATCGACGGCGTCACATCCGTGCCCGGCGAGGTCGGCTCATCGGGGGCAAGTGCGGTTTCGTCGCTGTCCTCGTCGGTGGGATTGAGTCCCGTTAGTTGACGCCCGCCCGGTCGAAGGTCCGGCATCTCCGCCACGAGTGAATCCGTGCTTCGATCGGCCTTTGGTTTTGGCCCCGTCTCCGACGGAGGACGCTTTTCAGAAGCCCCCTGCGCTCCGCTGACACTCGGTACTTCCGCAGTAGCGCTAGAGGTATTCGAGGGACCGGACCGTTGCTGTTGGCCCTGCTTTTTTTGAGGATTGCCTGCCGGCTTGCGGGCGCTCACTGGACGCTGTTGACCGGTCGCAGCGGACTGAGGTGACCGCCCGGTCTGTGATTGCGGTCCCTGCGATTGATTTGCAGGCCCCATGGCCGGTCGTTCGGTGGTCGGTTGTTCGGAACCGGCGGGCGCAGCGCCGGCATCGATAACGGCTCTCGGTGCCGAGTCGTCGGGCGAAGTCGTATCCTGTTCCAGCTCCTCATCGACCAGGGTTCGATCGTCCTCAATGGTCAAGTCGTCACTTCGCTGGCGTCGACGCTCCGCCTCCTGAGCAGAAATCCGGCGCACTTCTACGGCGTCTGTCGGTGAATCTCGCCGGTCGCTCTGCGGCTCTTCTGCCTTTTTGCCGGCCAGCATCTCCTCCATCGACGATACGGCGGCGCCGAGATTATCGACGGTCGGCGCGGCATTCGAAGACGACGTCACCGCCTCGTCTCGAAGCGCGAGAAGCTTCTTGCGTTCCGCCTCGGAGACGCCGAGTTCCATCGTGGCATCATCGGCCACGGAATCGAGCGGGTCGGGCTGCCCCGCAAGCGACGGCTCGTTCGGCCCGCGCCTCTCCGGTGGCCTCAGCCCCTGATCGGCTCCGTCGCCTTCTCCTGTCGACATACCCATCGCCCCGGCGCCGGTCTGCGGCGAGGGCTTGTCCATCAACTCGTCGAGATAGCGCGCCAGATGCTTTCGACCCGTTCGGATCCGCCGGTCGAAGAGCCATTCTTCGAGGTCTTCTTGCAGCAGAGCCGCCGACTGATAGCGCTCGTCGGGATCGACCTCCAGGCATTTTAATATGATCTCTTCGAGCCTCGATGGATATCCCGGCCGCACCTGAGAGGGCGGCTTAAAATCCCCCTCGGTGATCCGCCGAATCGTCTCGAATTCACTCCTGGCCTTAAATAGCCGCACCCCTACCGTGGTCTCGTACAACACCACGCCGAGGGCGAAGATATCGCTTCGACAATCCAGCCCCTGACTGGCGAATTGTTCGGGACTCATATAGGAGAATTTACCTTTAAATTCACCGATCTGAGTCTGTGTGAGGCGATCTTCGGCCTTGGCGATCCCGAAATCGCAGACCTTGACTCCACCGTCGACGCTGATCAACACATTTTGCGGTGATACGTCGCGGTGGACAATATTCATGGGCCGACCGTTTTTGTCGGTCTGCCTGTGCGCATAATCGAGCCCGGCCGCCGCCTCGGAGACGATATGAACCGCCAGCGGGCGCGAGATAAAATTGCCCTTATCCACCCCTTCTTTGCAGACTTCGCGAAGGTCGTAGCCCTCGACGAACTCCATGGCGATGAAAAACGTCCCATCTACCACGCCCAGATCATAGATCTGGACGATATTCGGATGATGCAGTTGCGAGGCAATCCGCGCCTCGTCGATGAACATGGTGATGATCTCGTCGCGATCGACGAGATGTGGAAACATGCGCTTGATGGCCACCTGGCGGGTAAATCCGCCAATATCTCCTTTCTTGCTGGCAAGAAAGACCTCCGCCATGCCCCCCTGGGCAATCTTTTCGTGGAGCTGATATTTTCCGAAGAATTCGGCCATGAAGACGTTCCGGCAGGCCCGACGATCACCGGCGAGGCCGGACGAGGAGAAAGGTTGTCGGCAATGTACGAAAATCAGCGCCAGAGCGTCAAGCAGACGCCTCACCCTCCCAGGCAAATCTCGTTCGTATTGGGGTTGGCCGACCACAGCCATCGATCGTTTGGGGTTGGGTGACCATGTTCATCGACCGGTTGGGGTTGTGCGGCGATGTTCATCGGCCGGTCGGGGGTTGGCCGATCATGGTCCACCCGGGTTAAAACCCGGGCCTGCACGTGGGTTGGGCTCCGCAGCACTAAAGTGCGCTCTGCCTCGGCATTTCGACGAGGTGGGGCATGCGGTTGATGGCCATCGACCAATCGAGGTTGGCCAACCACGGTCCTGCCGCCGCGGCGACGAATGGTCATCAAGCGATTGGGGACGTTCGGAAATTGTTCATCGACCGGTTGGGGGTTGGGTGACCATGGTCCACCCGGGTTAAAACCCGGGCCTGCACGTGGGTTGGGCTCCGCGGCACTAAAGTGCGCTCCGCCTCGGCATTTCGGCGGGGTGGGGCATGCGGTTGATGGCCATCGACCAATCGAG
>SKQC01000261.1 GCA_007119175.1 Myxococcales bacterium
GTGAGCAGCGCGGCGATAAACCAGGCGCTCAATTCCGGGAGTCGGTGCTGTGGTGAGGTGGAACTCATCGGCGTTGACAGTTGCGTTGACAGTTGAAGAAAACGGTCGGGCTCGGTAGCTGGATTGTGCGACGAGATACGGGGTGATGGCAATGAAGTTTGGCCGATGACGACCATCAATCGTTGAACCCACCCCGACCATGCCTAGTTTTACGATACATCAACCCAATCCGCACAGGGGAGACCTCCCGGGGCCATCGCCGACACTCCGATGTATCGGCGCTGGTCTAGCTGAGAGCCGCCATGACGCGCATTCGCCAGAAAATCCCCAACGCTCTCACCGTATTTCGCCTTTTTCTGGCGATGATTTTCTATTTCATCCCCTATGGCTATCAACTTGCAGTCGTGATCATCGCCGGGCTCAGCGATGCTCTCGATGGTCTCCTGGCGCGACGGTGGGATGCTCGAAGCGAGTTTGGACGGATTTTAGATCCCATCGCCGACCGGCTCTTCGTGGCCGTCATGGCCGTGACATTTCTCGTCGACGCCCGGCTTACCGTGATTCAGCTTCTGCTGATTGGATTGCGCGATCTCGTGGTGGTTCTGGGCTCCGTAGCCATTGCTGTCGCCCGGCGGTGGTCGGAATTTAGCCGCATTGAGGCCCGTCTGCCCGGCAAGATCGCCACGGTAGCCCAATTTTTATTTATGGGCTCCGTCTTGCTTCTCGGCCAGGCTATCTGGGTTCTGGTGGCGATTACCGCGATGGCCAGCGCCGTGGCCGCCATCGACTATACTCGCTCATATTTTCAAAAGGGGCGCGTTCCCGTCGAGGCATAGGGCATGTCCAAAAACCCCTCTAACTCCTCGCTATTACTGGCTCCTGCCGAGCATTTCCGGCCCTCGGCTTCGGCGAGTAATAGCGCCGAATTAATGATTCCGACGTGGGAGTATGCCTGGGGGAAGTTGCCGAGAAAAGCGCCCGAGTTCGGATCGATCTGCTCCGAGAGCAAACCGACGTGATTGGCGTGATCGGCGATATTGTCAAAGATCCGATATGCCTCGTCGAGTCGTCCCGACAGTGTCAGCGCGTCGACCAGCCAGAAAGTGCAGAGCACAAAGGCCCCTTCCTGACCGGGCAGCCCGTCGTCGGCGTGATAGCGGTAGACCAGGTCGTCGACGGTCAATTCCTCGAGGGTGCGGTCGATGGTGTGTTGGACTCGCGGATCATCGGCCGGCAAAAACCCGTAGCTCGGGATTAATAAATTGGCGGCGTCTAATTCGCGTTCGCCGGCGATCTGGACAAAGCTTTTGAGGTCGTCGTCATAGCCCTTGTTGAGAACCCAGTTGCGAACGCGTTGCTGGGTTTTTTTCCATCGGCCCACATCGCCGCTTACAAGCCCCAGCCGGTGGAGATCGCGGGCTCGCTGCAGGGCAACCCAGATCATGAATTTCGAATAGACGAATTGAGCCGGACCATTTCGGGGCTCCCAGATGCTGAAGTCGGCCTCTCTCCATCGGCGGCAGGCCTGATCGGCGACGCTCTCCAGAAACGGGCTCATATCGCGGTCGAAACGCTCCTCGAGGCGCAACCGCTCGTGGACGGCACCGATGAGCTCGCCGTAGATATCGAGCTGCAACTGGACTGACGCCTCGTTGCCGATGCGCACCGGGCTCGAGCCCTGATATCCCTCCAGATGGTCGAGTTCGATTTCTTTCATCGCTGTGTCATTGCGCAGCGGATACATGATCGAGAGTTCGTCGTGGGCCTTGCCGTGTACAAAGGGGGCGTGCTCGGCCCACTCGATAAAGGCGTCCAATTCGTCGGTATGACCTACCGCAAAAAAGGCGCGTCCGATCTGGGCGGCGTCGCGAAGCCAGGCGAAGCGATAATCCCAGTTTCGCTCTCCGCCCAGAGTCTCCGGAAGCGATGTGGTCGCCGCCGCCGCGAGCGCTCCGGTGTCGGCCTGAGACATCAGCTTCAGTGCGAGCTCGGAGCGAATTACCAACTCGTTGTAGCGACCCGCCCAATCGCGATGGCCCGTGGCAGTGGGCTTATGAACCCATCGGCGCCAGGCATCGACGGTCTCGTTGATCGTCGCCCGGCAGCGCTCTACATCGGCGCCAATATGCGTGGTCCGCCAGCGGTTGACGATGCAAAATTCATCGCCGGCTTTTAGCGAAAACCGCGCTCGTAAGCTCGGCCCGTACGCCGTCTTTATCACCTCGATCCCGCCGGGAATCCCGCCAATCGTCATCAGCTCCGTCCCCGAGCGGGCTAAAATTCCACCGCTGATGCGCCGAAATTCCACGGCTCCCCGGGCGTAGTCAAAGCGCGGCTCCCACCTCAATTCCACGTCGACCTCACCGGCCAGTCCCTTGATAAATCGAAGGATCTCCGGGCGGGCCATGGAGTTATTACAGCCGTCGAGATCGCCGCTCACCGGCATGCAATCGATCACTTCCATGCTGCCCCGGTCGGTGCGCATCTCCGTGGTCACCACATTGGTATGATCGAGATAGCGCTGCTGTGACTCGTAGGTGTCGCGGTCCGGGGCGATCTGAAATACGCCCCCTTTGTCGGCATCGAGCAGGGCGCCAAAAACCGACGGACTATCCAGATAGGGAAAACAACACCAGTCAATTGATCCGTCGACCCCCACCAGGGCGATAGTGCGTAGATTTCCAATCGCTGCATACTCTTTGATCGGCTTGTAGCGCCGCTGCCGAAATTGTCTGGCCATGGGGGTCCTCAGATTGACTATTTTAAGGGGGGAACGATTTCACTCGAAGGAAGGTCTCGACGGATGGGGCAACGGGGACCACCGAACCATTGGAGTTACATGAAGAGTCTGCTCCACCTTCGGGGGAGCTGGCGAGCGCTGTATGCAAGTCTGAGGGGGAGATCGGGGAGCTCTATTTTTCATTGGAGGCTCCTCGCAACTCCCCCATTGTCTCGCCTCACTTCCTCGCTTCGCTCAGGGCGTGCTCGACATTTCCCCCGTCGGGGGAAAGGATTCGTGCCGTGAACAACCACCTCGCTTTTCGTAGAGGCAGGCCAACGCGCGAAGCGGATGGAGCACCGGGGAATCTCCGAAGTTTCATCGAAGACTTTGATGGTGATCTGGTGGCTCCCGGTGCCCCATTCGAGCGCTCCCAGACGACGGTCGCGGCCACCTTCCCCACGGGGAAGGGGAGCGCTGGCGTTTTTGATGATCTCCGGTGGTCGCTGGAAGCTTATTTGAGACGTCGTCCTATTTTCGATTCTCAATCACCGAACTTATTAGCATCAGGTTTAAGATGAGTGACTCGTCGGGCCGACGAGAAAACGACGATCCATTAATTCCTATAAAAGATCAATGATCTTAATCAGTTGCGAGTCATTTTTGGTTATATTATGGGGCTTCGACGCCGACCCTGGAGATAAAAAATACGCACAATCCCTCCCAACCCTTCGATAACAGAACCGTCGGCAGTGGACTGCAACGATTTTCAATCGATCGGGAGGCGGTATGGAGGGCAATGAGAGAAAATTTCTGGCACAGGCGCTGGCCGCCGACGACGTGGTGGCGGTGGCGAAAAAATTGGGGATTTCCGTGGTATCTACTCCCGTCGAGGGGCCTGCGCTGCGGGCCTGGGGACTCGAGCCACAAACGCTCGCCGACCAGGAGTCATTCCAGGTGCTCGGCGCAGAGCCCGGCTTTCGACTATTGCACCTCTCGGGGCCGGGGCCGTGGAAGCGGATTCGGCGGGCCATGATTCAGGTCCATCGGGCGTCACCGGAGTCGACCATCCTGTGGTGGTGGTCGTCGCCGACGGCCTGGACGATGGCCATGGTCGACGATGTCGGCGATGGGCGGCGGCGGGTCAAAAAATTGGTCCTCGAAAAGGAGCACCCCGACGAGGTGGGCATGATGCAGTGGCTGGCGCTGGCCGCGTCGCGCCGCGTCGCTGTGGAGTCCGCAGATGGCTGGCGCGAGCATATCCTGCAGGTTCTCGACCAGGACGGCGTGACCCGCGATTTTTTCCGTGGCTTCTCACACCATCTCGACGAATTGATCGAGTCTATGAAGAACGGACCGCAGGACGAGGAGTTGCGACACGATATCGCCCTGGGAACGCTATTGCGCGTCGTCTTTTTGTATTTCCTGCAGGCTCGCGGCGCCCTCGACGGGGATCGTCGCTTTGTGATGCGGCGATTTTTCGAATACGACCGGCAAAAAAGCTTCTATCGAGCCGTACTCCGGCCCCTATTTTTCGGCGCCTTAAATTGCCCGGCTCCGCTGCGAGAGCAGGCGGCACGGCAACTGGGCGATCTCCCCTTTTTAAATGGCGGATTATTTGAGCCCTCTGCTGCGGAGGAGCGATTTGACGAGTTGGACTGGGATGACCAGGTGTGGCGAGAGCTCTTGGAGGGATTATTCGAGCGCCATCGATTTGCTGTGGAGTGGTCCGACGACGCAGATCTGTGCTGTGCGGTCGACCCGGAGATGCTGGGCAAGGTCTTCGAGGGCTTGATGTACGGCGATAGGCGGCGGCGATCGGCGTCATTTTATACGCCGCGCGACGTGGTGCGCTCCATGGTTTCTGACACTGTGGCGGCCTGGCTTGTCGACGCCGCAGAATTAGACGAGGAGTCGGCGCGCCATCTGGTGGAAGACCGCGCCGAAGCGTTGAGTGCAGGCGATCGGCGTCGAGCGCGGGAGGCGCTGGCGGATCTGACCGTATTGGACCCCGCCGTTGGGACCGGGGCGTTTTTATTGGAGGTATTGAGACTGCTCCGCCGCATCGACGGCGGTCTCGACCGCGCCGAGGGCGTCGTTCGCACGCCCGGCGAGCGCTACGACCGGATGCGCAGCCTGGTCCACGACCATCTATGCGGCGTCGATATACAGCCCACGGCAGTTCGACTATGCGAGCTGCGAATCTGGCTGGCCATGTTGGCTGCGCTGCCGGCGCTTCCGGCCCAGAAAATGCCGCCACTGCCGAATCTATCGCATCGCCTATGTACCGGAAATTCGCTGATCGAGCCCCTCGATTGGTTTCGCTTTCGGGTCGGCGGCGAGGCCGGTGCCTTCGGCCGTTCCACGGCGCGATTCGACCGCCGCTCGGTGGAGCGCCTCGCCGTACTTCAAAAAGCCTATACCAGAGCTCATGGGTCGGAAAAAAGGGAGCTGAAACAGGCGCTCGACGAGTGTCGACTCGACGTGGAGCGCCGGCTTATCGACCAGCGGCTGACACAGCTTCGCAGCAAACTCGAACCCTTCGAGGCCCTTCAAAACTCAAAAGATCTCTTCGGGGAGGGCGACCAGATGAGATCGTCGCAGCGCGCCGACGAACGGCGTCTGCGAGCGGAATTCGACGCGCTCAAGCTGGCTCGATGCGATCTCGACGAGGGTCGCCGCCGCGAGACCGGGTTTTGTTTCGACGCTCAATTCGCCCCGATCATGGCCCGCGGTGGATTCGACCTGGTGGTCACGAATCCGCCCTGGGTGCGGACGCGGCGCATCGACGGGGGGACGCGAAAATTATATCGGGCCCGGTACGCCACCGGCGAGCACCGACTGTGGCCGGAGGCGAAATCAATCGGCGTGCGCGCCCCTTTTGGCTCGCAGGTCGATCTGGCGAGTCTATTTCTGGAGCGATCGCTCGAGCTATTGCGTTCCGGCGGAAGACTCTGTGCGCTGGTGCCGGTCAAGCTCTTTCGCTCCCTTCACGGCTCGGGAGTGCGCGGCGTGCTCGCCGACCACAGCATTGAGTACCTCGAGGATCGCTCCGAGGACGAAGAGGCGATGTTCGATGCCACGACCTATCCGGCGATTATCCGAGTCAAAAAGGAGCCGACACCACCGCCGATACCGACATCGGTCGACGTCAACGTCTGGCGTCGAGGTTCGCCTCAGCGCTTTTCGGCACCGCTGCGCAACCTCTGTGTGCACGGCGGCGACGTCCGCGAGCCTTGGATGCTCGTCGAGCCCGCAATCGAGGCGATCTTTCGAAAAATGCAGCAGGTCTCCACCCCGCTCGGCGGTGTGGAGTCGATGCCGATCTGTGGTGGCGTAAAGACCGGCTGCAATGCCGCCTTTGTGATGAGTGACGATGAGGCAAAAAAGAGGTTTTCGCCGGCCGTGCGCGCTCAATATCTTCGCTGGGCGGTGCGGGGCCGCGATATCGAGGCCCCTCGACCACAGCAAAATCAGCGGATCATCTGGCCTGTCGATAAAAAGCGACAGATCGCCCCGCGCTTGCCTCCGGAGCTGGAGGCTCATTTTGAAGAATGGCGCCAACGCCTCGAGGGCCGAAGCGACTATCGAAGCGGGCCGATCTGGACATTATTTCGACGCCGCGAGCATGTGGAAAACCCAGGCGTCGCCTGGCGCGATATGGGCGAGCAATTGGAGGCCGCGTTAATTGACGCCCCATCGATTCCGCTCAATACGGTCTACTATCTGCCTGCGCCCGATGAAGCGGCGGCCCGGGCCGTCGTCGAGCTCTTTCATTCCGAGCCGATGCGGGCGATCGCTTTTGCCGTCGGTGAGCGCGCCCGCGGTGGTTGGCGGCGACATTTTGCCTGGGTGATGAAAATGCTGCCCGTCCCACGACGATGGCTTAGCGCCTGGGAGGCCGGCGACAACGACGCATTGACGGGTGAGGAGGCCGTCCGGCAGGCCTACGGACTGTCGCGCGACGACATTCACTCGCTCGCCTGTTGGCGCAGAGGTGTCGCCGCCACGCAGCGGCAGGAGGTGGCGTGATGGCTCAGGTGCGAGATTGGCTCGCCCTGGCAATGGGCAATGGCAGATCCGTCGCGACGAGTGATGACGAAACGGTCGGCAGAAAACTCTCCGCCCAGCAGCGGGCCGCCGTCGGGCGAGGTGTCGAGGTCGTCGAGCGCTATGGCGGAGTCTTACTCGCCGATTCCGTGGGGCTCGGCAAGACCCGGGTGGCCGTGGAGATGGCGCAACGGCTGGTGCGGCGAATGCGGCGAGACGGCACATCAGGCGACGCCGTCGTCTTCGTCGTCCCCGCCCGCCTTCGCCAGAATTGGCGCCGCGCCATCGGCGCCGCCGGCTGGCAGGTGGGCCGCGATGCGGAGGTGATCTCGCATCACGCCATGAGCCGCGCACCGCTCAGTGGGCGCCCATCGGCAATTGTCGTCGATGAGGCCCATCGCTTTCGCAATCCGGCGGCCAAAAGGAGCCGTCATCTGGCGGCGGCCACCGCTCGCTCGCCGCCGATCTTGGCCACGGCGACCCCGGTGTGCACCAGGCGTCGAGACCTCCTCACATTGCTCGGCTTTTTTCTGAACGACGCTGCCGTACGGGCGATGGTCGGCATGGGGTTGGAGGCGGCATTTGTCGCAGAAGAGGCCGGTGAATTCGATATCGTCGAGATCCTCGAGGAGGTGGTCATTCGCCGCGAGGTCGCCGATTTCTCTACTGGTGGTCGGCCGGGAGTGACCTTCGAGGTCGTTGAATACCGCGCCGGAGACGACGAGGCATGGCTGTGGAAAAATCTGGAGCCGCACCTGCGGGCCCTCAGCCTGCGGGCCACCGGTAAATTCTGGCCGCGCGGATTGCTGATCAACAATCTTTTGCGCATGTGGGAGAGCGGCCCCGAGGCGTTGTGGCGTAGCCTCGATGAGTTGATCCATTTCCACGAGCGCTGGCTTGAGGCGGCCGCTGCCGGCCGCAGCGTCGAGCGTCCCGAATTTCGCGAGCTATTCAGCGGCGTTCATCGAGATCAACAGGTCTTCTCATTTTTGTACCGGCCCACCAAACAGCTTTTGCCCGACCGCCGGCGGCAGCGCTGTGTGGAGGCCGATTTAAGCTCGCTGCAGCAATTGCTGAATCGCGTCGACACAGTCTGCCGATCGGGGTCCGGAATGGTCGACGCCATCGCCACATTGCTAAACGAGCATGACCAACAGCGCTTTTTGATCTTCTCGTCATTTCGAGCCTCGGCAGAGGCGATCTTCAATCATCTCGTCAGCGCCGCCGGTCCTTCGCTGCGAGCGGGGCTTATAACTGGTGAAGAGGCCCGGGCTACCGGCCTTGGAAAGACGACTGATCGCGACGTGTTGCGCCGATTTCTCGCCGACGAAAAGATCCTTGGCCGCCACCGGGCGCTGCGCATTCTGGTGGCCACCGATTGTCTCTCCGAGGGAGTCAATCTTCAGCGTTGCACGCGGCTTGTCCTGGCCGATCTTCCCTATTCGCCGGTGCGCCTTGAGCAACGGGTCGGGCGCATCGCCAGGCCCGGATCGGCGGTGGACAACGTCACCGTATATCTTCCGCGCCCTCGCTCCTGGACCGATAGCCTGGGCATGCGCCGAAAGCTCGGCAGGCGCCTCGAGATGGCCCGCCAATTCGGCGCCGGCCATGGACTTGCTGAGGCGGTGGCCGGCGAGGAGGGCGGCGACGCCGACGGCGATGATGAGCCGGGGCCGCTGGCGGCGATGACGTTGGAAAAGAGGCTGTGCAGCCGCGTTCAGAAAGCGGCGTCAACCGACGGAACGCCGGAGTTTGCCCGCCTCGAAGGCGGTGGGGGAGGCGATCTGTGGTTGCGGATTCGAATCGATGCCGAGTTTATACGCCATGTGTGGCTGTGGGTTCGTGCCGATGGAGGCGCTCCGAAGGTCCGATTGTCAGAGCAATTGCCGGGGCTGGCGCGGCTGGCCGACGATCGCCGCGAAATAGTGCCCTGGGAGCCGCA
>SKQC01000411.1 GCA_007119175.1 Myxococcales bacterium
GTCGACGAAGTGCTGATGCGGATCACCGACATATTGATGGCCTTTCCGGGAATCTTGCTGGCAATTTTGATCATCTTCATCACTCAGGAGCCGAGCCTTCTGGCGGTGATCCTCGCTTTATCCGTTTCGGGCTGGGCGGGCTATGCGCGACTGGTTCGCGGACAGGTGCTGGCGGTGCGCGACGAAGCTTATGTCGAAGCGGCGACCGCTCTAGGACTTCCGACGCCGCGGATTTTATTTCGCCACGTAGTGCCCAATACGCTGGCGCCGGTCATCATTCAGGCCACCTTCGGCGTCGCCGGGGCCATCCTCGCTGAAGCGGCGCTGAGCTTTCTGGGCCTCGGTCCTCAGGATATGCCGAGCTGGGGCGCTCAGCTCGATCAGGGCGCGAGCTACTTTTTGCTGACCCCGCATATGGCGATTTTTCCCGGCCTGGCCATCATGTTCACAGTCTTGTCCATCAACTTCGTCGGCGACGGACTTCGCGACATCCTCGACCCCCGCGGGTTGTCGCGGCACTGAATCTCTTCACTTTCAGGTATCGCCCATGATCGACTTTCCAGACCGCGAATTGGCCGACCAGATTGGCCAGCTCTTCATCGTCGGCTTTCCCCAGGCATCGACCAGTGCACCGCCGGCGGTACGAACGGCATTGCAGCGCGGCGATATCGGCGGCGTTATTTTATTTCGCCGAAATATCGACGATATCGACCAATTGGTGGAACTGACAACGGATATCCATCAGGCGGCTTCCGAAGCTGCAGCGCCGCCCTTTGTCGCCGTCGATCAAGAGGGCGGGCGCGTGGTTCGAGTCGGTCCACCGCTGACACCACTGCCGACGATGCGAAAATTGGGTGCCGCCGCCGACCTGCGCGATATAGCCCGGGTCTCGGAGGTGCTGGCCACGGAGATTCGCGCTGTGGGCTTCAACCTCAACTTCGCGCCGGTCCTCGACGTCGATACCAATCCCGACAATCCCGTCATTGGCGACCGCGCCTTCTCCGACGACCCGGAAAAAGTCGCCCGCTGCGGGGCTGGATTTATGCTCGGCCACCACGCCGCCGGTGTCATCCCCTGCGGCAAGCATTTTCCCGGCCACGGCGACACGATCACGGACAGCCACAAAGAACTTCCCCGCCTGATGCACGACGAAAAACGACTAGAGTCGGTGGAGTTTTTCCCCTTTCAGCGGGCAATCGCCGCCGACATTCCCATGATCATGACCGCCCATGTCGAATTGCCGGCTATCGATGCCTTTCATCCGGCCACGCTCAGCGCGCCGATCATGCAGGAGATATTGCGGGAAAAACTCCAATTCGACGGGGTTATCGTCACCGATTGTCTGGAGATGAAGGCCGTGGCCGACCGCTATGAGATCGACGAGATGGTGGAGCTCGGATTGCAAGCCGGTGTCGACCTCTTTTTGATCTGTCATACCGAGCAAAAGTGGACAGCCGCCATCGAATATTTATACGATCGGGCCACTTCCGACGACGAAATACGCCGCCGCGTCGAGGAGAGTGCCCGGCGAGTTCGGCAGCTCAAAGAGGAGCTATTGGGCCACTGGCCGCGGCCCTGGCAGCCGCGCGAGGGACTCTACGAGCTACTCGGCCGCAGCGAGCACCGCGAGCTGGTCGCCCCCTATCTAGATGACGAAGACAGCGCCGGAGAGGATCCGACGCGGCCGTCGTCAACTGAGAGCTGAAGGCGTTTTTATGGCCTCATTGGCACTGACATCGCTCGGCAAGAGCTTCGGAGACACCGAGGTCCTGCGAGATATCGATCTCGAAGTTGAGGACGGCGAATTTTTGGTCCTCGTCGGCCCCTCGGGTTGCGGAAAATCGACGCTTCTGCGCTGCCTCGCCGGATTGGAAACGATCTCCACCGGCGAATTGACCATCGGCGATCGGGTGGTCAACGATGTCGACCCGCGAGATCGCGGCGTAGCCATGGTCTTTCAGTCCTACGCCCTTTATCCGCATATGACGGTGCGCGAGAATATGGCGTTCGCGCTGAAGATCCGAAAGCGACCACAGGAATTCATCGATAAACACGTCGGCGATGTCGCCGAATTGCTGGGACTGACCGATTATCTCGACCAGCATCCGCGTCAATTATCGGGCGGTCAGCGCCAGCGCGTGGCCATGGGCCGCGCCATCGTCCGTCAACCCGATGTTTTTCTCTTCGACGAACCTCTGTCGAATCTCGACGCCGCCCTGAGAGCGCAGATGCGCGTGGAGCTAAAAAAGCTCCACCGCCGGCTGGCGACGACCATGGTATATGTGACCCACGACCAGATCGAGGCCATGACATTGGCGGACCGAATCGTCGTCCTCGACGGCGGTAACCTCCAGCAGGTGGGCTCGCCATCGGAGCTTTTCGACGAGCCAAAAAATAAATTCGTGGCCACTTTTATCGGCTCCCCGGCCATGAATATCCTGGCCGGAGAGCCGACGAGTGATGGATTTCGCGGCGATGGATTTATGGTCGACGTCGACCTCGTGCCCGCCAATGGCGAACCTGTGGAGGTGGGCATTCGGCCCCAACATTTGACGGTCTGTGCCGGCGACGGCGATGGCGGGTTGGAACTCTGCGGAACTCTGGAGGTCATCGAGCCGATGGGCTGGGAGGCATACGCCCATATCTCGCTTGGTGACACGCCGATTAAGGCCCACGTGCGCGCCGAGAGCCTGCAGGGCTTTTGCGCCGGCGACCAGATCCGGCTGACCGTCGATACCGGTCATCTGCATTTTTTCGACGAATCAGGGCTCAGGTTGAGCTTCTGAGTTTAGAACCTCGACGAGCCTCCGTGCAGCCTCGCCGGGGTCATCGACGTCCAATAGTGCGCGAATAACCGCCACGCCGCTCGCACCTTGTGCGACGACCTCGGCGGCATTTGAGATATTGATTCCGCCGATAGCGACGACGGGAATATCGACCTCAGCGACCACGGCGGCGATGGCCTCGACACCGCGGGCCGGCGAGGCGTCGGGCTTTGATTGACGAGCCTCAAAGATGGCTCCCACGCCCAGATAATCAGCGCCCTCATCTGCCAGATTTCGGGCCACCTGCGGCGTCCCTGCCGAGCCTCCGATGATAAAGTCATCTCCCACCACCTCGCGGGCCTGTGCCACGGGCAGGTCGTCGGGTCCTAAGTGGACGCCGTCGGCTCCACAGGCCAGCGCCACATCCAGTCTGTCATTGACGATAAAGGTGGAATTATGCCCGGCGCAGGCGGCCTGAAGGCGTTCGGCGAGGGCCAGCATCTGCCGGGTCGTCGACGTCTTGTCGCGGAGTTGAACAACCGACGCACCACCGCGCAAAACGGCCCGCGTCACATCGACGGCCTCATCGGCGTCGGCGACATAAGATGGATCGATGATGGCGTAGAGATATGGGGACATCATTTATGGATTTGCAAACCCGCCACCGCATCCGCCCAGGGCGCTGTTGTCTTTTGCGGCGATCTCCTCGGCCTGCAGGTCTGCCCGATAGCTTGAGCGTACCAGAGGGCCCGATTCGACGTGTTTATAGCCCATCTTTTCGCCCTCTTCTTTGAACATTTCGAATTCGTCGGGGTGAATCCACCGGCGAACGGGAAGATGGCGTTTGCTGGGCCGAAGATATTGGCCGAGGTTTAGGACTTCTACGCCGTGGTCGACGAGGTCTTGCATGGCGCTAAGCGTCTCCTCGTTGGTCTCGCCCAGGCCGAGCATCATTCCCGATTTGACGAGGGCTCGGCCGTCTTTTGCGGCGTGCTCGAGCACCGCCAGACTTCGCTCGTAGCGGGCCTGCGGACGCACCTCGCGGTGCAGCGCTTCGACGGTCTCGATATTATGCGAAAAGCAGTCGGGCTCGGCATCTAAAACGGTATCCACGTCGTGGAGCTGGCCTTTAAAATCCGGCGTCAGCACTTCCAATCCCAGATCGGGACAGGTCTCTTTGATTGCCCGGATCGTATTCGCCCAGGCGCCGGCGCCGCCATCATCGAGGTCGTCGCGATCGACGCTGGTGATCACCACGTAATTTAAATCGAGGCCGGCCAGCGACTCCGCAACGCGCCGCGGCTCGTCGGGATCGACCCGGCCCGGACGTCCGGTCATCACATCGCAAAACCCACAACTTCGGGTGCAGATATTGCCCAGGATCATAAACGTCAGTGATTTTCGCGACCAACACTCGGTGATATTCGGGCATTGCCCGGACTCACAGATCGTGTTGAGCCCGGCCTTCTCGACCAGATCGCGAGTCTCGAAATACTCACTGGTCATATTGAGTCTGGTGCGAATCCACTTCGGGCGGGGACCGGCGTCATCGGGGCGAAACTTCAGTTGGGGCCTGGCCGGCCCGCTATTTCGCTCCGACTGCGGCGCCTCGGGCTGACGATTTGCCAGCGGCAATGATATCTTTTTGCTCATTCGTCGACTCCCATATGATACGTGTTTTACTGGCCACCCGATAAATTAGGGATCAAAACCGCCGCAGGTCCACTTCTAAACTATTAAGGGCGCGAAGGAAGACAGGGACATCGGCCCCTTCTTCCCTCTGCGCCCTGTCTCATTCTCGCCGCGCCAGCTATCTTATTGCGCGTCCGGATCTTCGGCGTCGGCCAATAGCAGAAGCATTTCATCTTCGCTCATCAGCCGCGAATTCGTATTGCCCCAGATATTGTTCACCGCCACCAATTCGCCGTCCTGTAGGCGATCGGTGAGATATACCGCGTAATACTCGCCGCCGTCCTCAGTGCTCATCCCGGGGATTTTATCCAATGGCTTCCCGGACTCGGGGGCGAAGAGTTCGCAGGGTTCGCCCTGGACAAACTCGACGTCGTGGAGCTTTTCGGGATCGCCGTAAAAGGGACTGAGCACGACCTCATCTTCCAGATCGCCCTGCTTGACCAGCAATTTAACGCCGGGAGAGCCACTGAATTGAGGGCCATCGCGGTCCATCAAGTCTTCCCCGTTGGCGCCGAAGGCGCGGGTGACGAGAACGACGAAGCCCTTTTCTTCCATCTGCTGAAGTCGGGTCTCCGTGGCAGGACGAGACGAAAATGGATTCGATTCTTGTTCCGACATTGCGTTGCTCCCTGTTCGAGACACCGGTTTATCCCGGTGATTTTGTTCGTACCGCAAAGCGCGGGGGCTGACAAGTTCGGGCCTCGCTCGCTGTCAACAAGACCTCATTCCCACTGCAACCGGGGGCGCATCGCCGGATTGGCTGGATCGGCGGGATCGTTTTCGTCGCGAATCTCCCAGACATCATCGAAATCCCATTCCTCAAAGCTGTCTTCTTTGCCGAAATCTTCCGTGCTCAGTTCAGTGCCAGCATCGCTGGAAGTGGTGCCGCTGGTCTGGTGGTCCCAGTAGGAGTTGGTGACTCCGCCGTTGTCGGCAATTAGGCCGCCGATATCACTGCCGTCGAGATAGCCAACCGAATAGCAGTGGCGAATCGTGCCACTATCGCGCCTTCCGGCCAGCCCACCCACCTTGCTGCCACCTGTGACATCACCGGTGGCGTAAGAATCGTCGATATCGCCGCCATCGGCCTCCCCGACGAGGCCGCCGATATACTCGTCACCACCGGTGATATCGCCGGTGGCAAAGGAGCGCTCAATCTCGGTATCACTGGTGAGCCGTCCGATCAGTCCACCCACATATTTTTCGCCGTTCACATCGCCGGTGGCGGAGGACTCACTGGTGATGGACGAACCGCTGCGACTGCGACCGACCAATCCGCCGACAAATTCGTTGCCGACCACGGCGCCCGTGGCATGAGAAGTGGTGACGGGGGCGTCGCCGGCAAGTCGTCCCACCAATCCCCCCACGTAATCGTTGCCTTCGGCGATGACCATTCCAGATGCCGACGAATCCTCAATGCCGTCGCCTCCCTCGACGTTACCCACAAGCCCGCCTGTGTGATCGCCGTTGGAGAATACTTTTCCCGCGGCCATCCCCTCGCTAACCGTTCCACTGAGCCATCCGACGAGCCCCCCGGCGTTGCCGGAGTCGGCGACCACGTCCCCGGAGGCCGTCGAGCGCTCCACTCTGGCGCCCGAATCATCGACGCTCCCGACGAGACCACCGACATTCTGGTTGGCGATTATATTACCCTCGGCATCGGAGTCTAAGACGGCGCCATCACCGGCGATTCGACCGACAAGGCCGCCGACCTGGTCGGAGTCGACGGCGACGAGGTTTCCGCCGGCAAACGCGTCACGAATTTCGCAATCGTCGAGGTGATCGCCGACGAGCCCACCGATGCGATTCGCCCCAGATGGATTATTGACGTCGCCGAATGCTTCGGAATCAAGGATTTCACAGGAATTTCTCGACCCGTCGGCCCACACCGGATCTGCCTGGCGATTATCTCCCACCAATCCGCCGGTATTTGCTCCAAACGACAAGACCTCACCGGAGGCGGTCGACACACCGATAAACCCTGTATTGTGCCCGACGAGGCCGCCGGTATCCTCGCCGCCACTGACAGCCCCGGTGGCCGTCGAGGCGTCGATGACGCCGTGATTTACCCCGACCAATCCTCCCGTGGAATCCCCCCCGTAGATGTCACCGAAACTATCGGCTTCCTCGATGGTGATCTGTCGAGTCTCAACTCGTCCAACCAACCCGCCGGTTTCGGCGCCGCCGTGGACGTCGCCACGGGCTTGTACGTCGCCGATGAATATCCCGTCTCCGTCGACGAACCCGACCAGTCCACCCACCTGATAGTCACCGGTGACAGTGGTCTCAGTGTGAGATCCCTCGATATCGGCGTCCACCTGAGTTCCGACCAGTCCGCCCACCTGCGAGGAGCCGTCGACGAATCCACCGCTCACCGAGGAGTCGGTGATCTGTCCGTGGTGTTCTCCCACCAGTCCACCGACCCCGGAGACGCCCACCACCGTGCTGGTCTCGAGATGCACATTGGAGATTTCACCGAAATTCTCACCGGCAAGCGCGCCGGTTTTGTCTACGCCGCTTATGGATACGTCCCGAAGGGTCATATTTGATACTTCTGCGTCTTCAGTGATTGTGGCGAAAAGCCCCACATTATTATCGCCATCGACGACGAGATTTTCGATGGCAAATCCATCACCGGAAAAAATGCCATCAAAATCGGCGATGGGCTCAAAGACAAATTCGTCATCCTCGTCCTGACCGTTCTCGCCGTCCTCGCCGTCCTCGCCGTCCTCGCCGTCCCCGCCGTCCTCGCCGTCCTCGCCGTCCTGAGCAAAGTCGATATCACGGCTCAACACAAAATAATTGTCCGTATTCTCTCGAAGTTCATCGAGATGCTCCGGGGTGCAGATCGTATAGGGTGAACCGGGGTCGCCGGAGCCCTCTTCGAAGAGACCGACGTCCTCGTCGCAGGAAAAAGGCTCGCATGTGCCGGCGGAGCAGTCCCCGCTGGCGCAGTCGAGGCCGCAATCGCCGCAGTGATCGGCATCGGTCATGGTATCCACACACTCATCAAAGCATTGGTCGGGGGCGTCGTTTCCACACACAAAATCGCAATCGCCGTCCTCACAGATAGGCGTCGCTCCCTCGGGTGCAGTGCACGCGAACCCCTCGCCACACCCGCCGCAATTTTCCGGATCTGCACTGTGGTCGACACATTGCCCATCGCAGTCGACCTCCTCGTCGTCGCAGTCGAGCTGGCAACTCCCGCCAATACAGCGCTCATCGCCGGTGCATCCACTGTTGCACGCCCCGCAATGGTCGTCGTTGTCGTCGTGATCAACGCAGTGACCATCGCAGGCATCTAGCCCCTCGGCGCAATCATCTGCGCAGCCATCGGGGGTACAGACCTGGGCGTCATCACAGGATTGGTCACATTCGAGACAATGGTCGGGATTATTCTCCAGGTCGACACAGAGACCATTTTCGGCGTCGCATAAGTCGAAGCCGGGCTCACACTCAAAGCTACACACCCCGTCATCACAGGTTGCGACGGTATTGTCGCTGCCCTGCTCACAGGGGTTGTCGCATTCGCCGCAATGCTCGGGATCACTATTTAGATCGACGCAGGCACCGCCGGCCGGCGAGGCGGTCTCGCAAAATTGTGCCGTCTCGGGGCAAGGCTCCGCAGAATCGGAATCAGTATGATCAAGGCCTGCGTCGTCGGCTTGAAATGACTCCGGATCTTCGACACACCCGCCGAGCGCGAACAAGCAGGCAAATAAAAGTGCTAATACCAATGCACACCATCTGACTGACAGTACCATTCGTCTTCCTGAACTGGAGGAAATCGTGTCGTGGTTATGATACATCGATCTCCCTGTTATTCACAGTCGTCCCGCCGCTGTCGACCCCGGCTCACCACTTCATTTGGCCTTGCGACCAGCATCGGGTACATAGAGGTTCGCCAAATCCACCGCTCGATGAGCCCCACGACGGAGCGCAACCCCATGACGGACACCAAGCACGCAGATACAATCAACGAGATGAGCACCGCCGCCGAAGACTTCTACCGCTTCGGCTGGCTCAATGCTGCCAGCGGAAATATGAGCGCTAAGGTCGACGATGAGACCGTGCTCATCACTGCGTCGGAGCGGCATATGCGAGACCTCAATGCCGAGGATTTCGTCGACATCGACTTTGACGCCAAACCAAGTGGCGACGACAAGCCGCCATCCGATGCGGCGAGCCATCTTGCTATCTACAAAAACCTCGACGACGTCGGTGCCGTGTATCACGTCCA
>SKQC01000180.1 GCA_007119175.1 Myxococcales bacterium
CCAGAGCGCTTTCGATGCGACGCACGCAACTGCGGCAGACCATCTCCTGGACCTCGACGGTCACAGTCAGCGTTTCTGACTGCGAAGGGGAGTCTTCGGCAGCCGCCGGAGAGGCGTCGATTGCGGCGAAATAAAATATGGCAATCGCCGCCACGAGACCGAGCGTTAGAAGTCTGATTACACGATTCATGGAAAGCCTCCGTATGATTCCTCAAACACGCCTTAGTAGTCGGTCAAGACGCCTCGTATAGTGATTCCGACTGCGGTGCCGGCATATCGATTCTTGCCCAGTTGGTCGAATCTCAGATCTGTGGTGACGCTCAGCATTGCATGGAGATTCTTGGTGATATGTCCGCCCAGTTGGACGTCCACTGAGGTCAGTCGCTCGTCGCTATTGGCCACGGGAGTCTCCGCCCGGCGGTCGCTTCCCTGTCGCATATGGGAGATCCCGGCAGCGGCCACCAGATTCTCATCGGTCGACGCCGACGACAGCAGGATTCGGCCGATGCCGACGCGTATGCGCATGCCGAGCCCGGGATCGACGTTCTCACCGGTGGCGTCGATATAAGAGTGTCGCCAGGAGGCCGACGCTTCGCTGGAGACAAACCAGTGGAACCACGCCCATTCCGCCTGTAAGCCGGCATCGACCTGCCATGATTCGCCACCGGTGACATCGGCCTGTAACGTCCCCTCCGAATTGGCCATCGATTCCGTGCGCGAGCGTCCCGTCGGAGCCGTTACGGAGGCAAAAATGCCGAGGTCGGGCCGGCGTGTCCGCGGTGGGTAATCCAGAAGCTGAAAACGCGACTGTAGGGCCAGATCTCCGAACCCGCCGCCGCTCTCACTCATTGATTCTACGCGAATCCTATTCTGGACCAATGGTGCCGTAATGCCTACCTGAAGAGAGTCTTTGATCGATATGGCGGCAAAACCGGTCTGGCGGATTTCATAATCCGCTTTGCTCATCGAGCGGTGATCGGTGCCGGTGAAGACGCCGTTGTTGCGCCTTAAGTTCAGCCCGATGCCGGCGGTCGCCATCTGGCCGGCGGAAAGCCGCGTCGGCCCCGACGATTGAGCCGCCGCACAGCATGCCTGGGCGTAGGCTGTGGGCGACCAGGTGGTGGCGACCAGTACAACCAGCATCGCCGTGGTGAGCAGGGCTCTCATCCTTCGACCTCCAGGTCGACGACCAACTCTCGGTTCCCGTCGCCATAGTCCATATCGATGCGAAGCTCCCAGTGACCGGCCATCGAAAATGTCAACTCGTCGACGGTGTAGGTCCCGTCGCCCACGTCAAAAACCTCGGGTTCGGTACTACTTCCGTGACCATGTGAAGGCATCCAGGGTTCGATATCGAAACCAGCGCCCTCGATGGGCTCGCCGTCCACAATCAATTCCATCGACAACTCCACATCTCCCACCCGGGGAGGGTCGGGCGAGAACGTCAGTGCCAGCACGACATCGTCGTCGATATCGTAATCATTGGATGCACGGTCGTAGTCTCCATCCTCATCGCCACAGCCGAGTAATAGGATTGCCAGCAATACAACCGTCATTGCACCCATGAGTCGCAGGGTTGAATAAGCGAATTTGGGCTGTTTTTGCATGACTACCTCATGGGTCGAAAAAAATGGCACGTCGGGTTTGCGACGGAGCAATACATAGGCACCGCTGTATTCGCTCCTATGATCTAAGTCACTGTGTAGAAGCGACGTTGCGGCGGAATTAGCGACTGATATGACACAGATCATCCGCCGGGGTATTTGCGAGCTTAGTGTGGGGTGTGACGAAGCAAGACGGAGGCGTTTTTTGCCTTCGATCGAGTAGTTCACTGCATTCCAAACCCCGGAGTAAGTCATGAATGCCAGGATGAGAACAAAAAAACGTCCCCTGATGATTCGCCTCGCCGCCATGATGGCTGCGGCCGTAGCGGTGCTCATCGTCTACACACCGACTGCCGATGCCTGTGACGCCTGCAACGCGGCCTTTAAAAATGAAATCTTTAATGAGCGCAGCGATTCACTGACCGGTCAAGATATTCAACAGGCGATGGAAAACCACGCTGCCATTGACGTGCTCTCATCATCCGGTGCCGTCGCTCAGGCAGGCGATGCGCCATCGGTGGCCGCCCAGGCCGATGTGGATCCGATTCCCACATCGGTGCGCGGAACTGCTCAGAACCATGATTTTGACAGCCTCTTCGGCGACGATGAGCCGTTTTTAGATATTATCGAACGAGACGAGGGGCTATCTGATACGCCGCCGACCAGTTATGTGCCCCAGGATACGGAGCCAGATAAGTCGTTTACCATCGAGCTAAACGAGGGGAAGACCTATCTCGGCCAGGGCGTCATCTACGACGGACTGCTCATCGACGGCGGCACGCCGGGCCAGGATATCGTTGTCACTGAGGGCGATATTGTGGAGCTTACGATCGAGAATACGGGCACCGTTCCTCACGGGGCCTCGATTCACGCCGCCTATACACAGACCTCGAAATATGTCGGTGATATCGGGCCCAGTGAGAGCAAAAGCATTGTATTTCGGGTCAATACACCCGGGGTTTATATGTATCACTGTGCTCCGGGAGGCCATGCGATTCCCATGCACGTCATCGGCGGCCAATACGGGATGATGGTCGTCGAGCCTGCCGAAGAGAAGTTTAAATTGGAGGAGGAGCTGGGCCACGGCCCCGATATCACGATCAATATGCTCCAGAACGAGTTCTATGCCAGCGGCAAAGACGCCGTCAAGGGCAATCCGCTATATACGTCGTTTAACGGGCGGATCTTTCGCTACGTCGAGGAACCGATCGTCGTCCATCCCGGTGACTACGTGCGGATTAACTACCTGAATGTGGGACCACAAAATGTGTCGACGTTCCACCTGGTGGGAATTGTCTGGGACTACGCCTACTGGCAGGGAAATCCAGCCAACCGGCTCGAGGGCGGTCAGACAGTGACATCCGGCCCCTCCGATAGCTGGACCATTGAGTTTCGAGCGCCACCGGATGAGGGAGCCTTTTTGATGCTCGATCACGCCGTGGGCAATACCAGCCGGGGAGCAATCGGGATTCTGGCGGTCGATAGCAGCGCGGAGCGCTCAGCCGACGTCGACTCTCAGGGGCCGGTATATTCAGAAGCCGAACTCGAGGAGATGAAGGCCGACGCCAACCGCACTATCAACCCCTATGGCATCGGCGATGCGCCGGCCGATCAGCCCGTGGTCTACGGGCCGGAGGTCGAGGAGGTCACGGTGGAGATCATCGCCAACTCCTATTATCCCAAGGTCATCGAGGTGGAGCCCGGCACGAAGGTGACCTGGAGCAATGAGGACGTCTTCACCTATATGGACGGCGAGTTCTCGGGGATTCACAACGCCATCGGCACCTCGGGTCCGGAGTCCTTTGCCACCGATATGCTGGCCCATGCGGAGACGGATAGCTTCGTATTTACCGAGCCCGGAGAGTACGACTATATGTGCACTCCTCACCCGTATATGCAGGGGCGAGTCATCGTTCGCGATGGTCCAGCGGAGGAGGACGTCGAGGCCAGTGGATGCAGCGCCACAGGTGGCGCGGTTCCACCGGCGCTGATGGTCCTGGCACTGCTGGCGGGGGCGGCGTTCGTGCGTCGCTCGCGGTCTGAAAAAGTTGTCCCCGTCGCCAATTGAGGACTGGTTTCGACGGGAAGCCGGCCCCGATTTCGGGGCCGGTTTTTTTATGTCCTGGTCGATGCTCTACTTGTTGGCCCGCCGGTCGTGACTACTACTAGGGTGTGTCTGAGAACTAGTAACCGAAGCGGTTTTCAGACGCACCCTAAAGGTGAGCAGGGGCTGACACGATCTTAGAGACAGAGCGGGGGGCGCGATGACCGACGCAGGTGAACAGCGGCGAGGACCGCCGTGGGCGGTAGCGGCGATATTGGTGGTGTTGATGGGGGCGATAGGATGCGAGCTTCCGCCATTGGCACCGGCGGGCACAGATCGGCAACCGATTCCACCGGAGGATGAATTCGAGCTTCGCGGAAATGCCGATGCGGGCGAACCATTTTATATGCGCCATTGTACGGGCTGCCACGGCGTCGACGGACAGGGCGGCGGACCGGCGGCGGCGGGGATGGACCCGCCTCCGACGGATTTTACGGCGGTGCCCATCCCGGAGCGACGGGCCTATGAGGTCACGCGTGACGGCGGACAGGCGGTGGGGCTGTCGCGGGCGATGCCGGCGTACCGGGATGCCACCGACGATCAGACGATCCGCGATGTCACGGCGTATACTCTGCAATTTTACGAGGCGGACGACGAAGAACCTGCCGAGCCAGCAGAGCCCGAGGCCAGTGCCGGTGAGGCGAGATAGTGGTGGTCTGCAAAATCTGCGTGACATCAGCCGCAAGTGCAAATATTGCGCTATGGCTGGCTTGAGAGCGAAGGGCGATTGCGGCCTGCGATCCGGCATACGACTTGCATTTATTTTCGGGGCGAGTGGACGGACGGCCTTATCCAGGTCGCCCGAATTTCATTGTCATCCCCGGAGTATCTCATGAGCCAGCCCATCGACGTCGATCTCGACCTGATTCGCAAATACGACGTGCCGGGCCCGCGCTATACGTCCTATCCCACGGCGCCTCATTTTCGCGACGACATCGAAAGCGACCAGGTGTTGACGGCGATCCGAGCCAATAATGAACAGGCCAGGCCGCTGTCGCTGTATTTTCATATCCCCTTTTGTCAGACCCTGTGCTGGTATTGCGGGTGCACCACGGTGATCGGCAAAAACCCGTCCTGGACGGAATCCTATTTGCAGGCTCTGGAGCAGGAGATGCGGCGAAAGTCGCAGTGGCTCCACGATGACCGCCAGGTGGTACAGATTCATTTCGGCGGAGGCACTCCTACCTATCTTGAGCCGAAGGAAATTCGAAGAATCGGTCGATCTATCGAAGAAAATTTCAATTTATCAGAAAATATTGAATTTTCTGTGGAGGTCGACCCGCGGAGAGTCACCAGAGAACATGTGGAGGCACTCCGGGATGCCGGGTTTAATCGGGCCTCCCTGGGCGTGCAAGACAATAATCCCAGGGTGCAAGAGGCGGTCAATCGCATTCAGCCCTTCGAGATGACCGAACGGGTCGCCGGCTGGTTGCGCGAGGCCCAATTTCGATCCCTGAATATCGATCTGATCTACGGATTGCCCCACCAGACGGTGAAGTCCTTCGACAAGACGCTCAGCGAGGTGTTGACGCTCCAGCCCGATCGCTTCGCTATCTACACCTACGCCCATGTCCCCTGGATAAAGCCGGCCCAAAAATTGTTGGAGGGCGATGCTCTTCCCGGTCCTGAGCAAAAACTGGCGATGCAAAAGCATATCGTTGAGCGGCTCACTGGCGAGGGTTACGACTATATCGGAATGGATCACTACGCCCGGCGCGACGATGAACTTGCCCGGGCGCGTCGCAATGGCACATTGCGACGAAATTTCCAGGGCTATTCCACGGCCGCCGGCGTCGATATCTATGGCTTCGGCATGTCGTCGATTTCGCAGATCGAAGGTCTATACCTACAGAATCCAAAAGATCATCAGGGCTATCTGGAGGCGGTACAAAAGGAGGATTTCCCGATCCACCGCGCCTATCTGTTGAGCGAGGAAGACGAGTTGCGCCGTCGATGGATCATGTCGCTTATGTGTCATGCCCGACTGGAGTTCTCAGAGATGTCTCGTGTGCTCGGCGTCGATATCGCCGACCACCTGTCTGAGGAGCTCGCCCAGCTTCGATCGATGGAAGAAGACGGCCTCGTCGAGATCGACGAGCAGGGAATCACGGTCACCGACCGCGGAAGGTTGCTACTGCGCAATATCTGCATGCCCTTCGATGCCTATATCGAAAGCGGTGAAGGGCGCTATTCGCGCACCGTATAGCGGAAATCAGTCAGTAAAATTCGGGGCCCGCGGCCAGCCTGGCCGCCTATATATTCGGGGCCCGCGGCCAGCCTGGCCACTTATATATTCGGGGCCCACGGCCAGCCTGGCCGCCGATATATTCGGGGCCCGCGGCCAGCCTGGCCGCCTATATATTCGGGGCCCGCGGCCAGCCTGGCCGCTTATATATTCGGGGCCCGCGGCCAGCCTGGCCGCCTATATATTCGGGGCCCAACTGAACGCTTCCATCAGTCAAAGGCCATCGCCAGCTCCTGGAGCTGATCGAAGTCGATGATGGTAAACCCGTCGTCGTCGGTGCGCACCGGTCCCTCCTTATTCCACTTGCTCATAAAGCGGATTGCCGTTTCGACGCGAACATTTATCAGCTCCGCCACATCGGATCGCGACAGGGGGAGGTCGATCTGGATATCCATGCCTCCGCTGTCATTTTTGACGCGTTTCCCCATGGATTCGGCGAATTTGCTAAAGAGCATCGCCAGCCGTTGTTCGGCCTTGGAGATCGAGCATTCGTGGAGGCGCCGGACCAATTCCTGGTTGCGGCGCATCATATTTTCCAGAAGCGACTCCAGAAGCTTCGGATATTCGCGGATGGTGCTGAAAAAATGGGAGCGATGGATCTCGAGGATGAAGGTATCATCGAGGGCGTAGGCGGAGGCCGGATAGGGGATCTCGCGGTAGACGGCGAGCTGTCCGACGACCTCGTCGTCGCCGAAGACGCCGAGTATAGTTTCGCCACCGTCGTTTCTGAATTTGACGACTTTGACGCGACCGGTGACGAGAAAACTGAAATTTACCGCCTCGGCACCTTCACGCCAGATTCGTTCACCGCGCTCGAAGTGCTTGGGGATAAAATAGGTGGCCAGGGGCTCGAGTATATCGGCGGGAGTATCATAAAACGGCGTCAATTCTCGCAGGGCTTCGATTTTGTTCATGGCGACGTCCTTTGGAGCAGAGAAGATTTCTACTCAAGAACGTCTGCAAGATTCGGGCCGAAGATAGGAGAGGAGTGAGGAGAAGGGACCCGGAAGCGGTGGTTATGGACGAGCGATGTTTATTGGGATTCATCGCCCGTCGTCGATATTTGACTGCTGCGTAGGCGCCTCATCCGACGCTCTGTGTGGGCCTGGCGAGCGCTATTGGCTTCTTTTATGGTGCGAAAGCGCTGAACGCCGCGCGGGATGTCGACGGGGCCCCGAAGATGTGCCTGTTGCCATACGGCATCGATTCGGCGTGCCCGCTCTTCGATATCCGTTACTCGTTGCGGCGTCGGGACATCAGCGATATCGCGGAAACGTTGGATTCCCATCCTACTCCTCCCCTTCAAAATCAAATGCTTCCGCCAGGCGTGCAGCGTCGGCCTGGTCGATGGGGCGAGCCGTATCTTTTTTGAGTCCATACAGAGTTCTCGGTGTGGCGACTCGGATATCTATATTTCGCACGCAGACGACCTCCCAGTCGATATCTTCGTAGTCGGCGACTTCGCCGATCCGGGTCATAACATCGATATATATCGAGCCTTGAGGGGGGCCGTAGCGAATGACGGGATATTTTCCCATCAATTCGCCAGCGTCAATTTCGTCGATGGACGGGTCATCCCACAATTGGCGAAGTGCGTCTTTGAAACGTTCAATATTTTTGTGGGTCGGCTTGACGAAGACATCGACATCTTCGGTCGCGCGAATCAGTCCATGCACGTTGAGTGCCGCACCACCGACAATGATATACCTCACTTGATGGCGATTGAGGCTGTCGAGAAGCTGGAGAAATTCAGCGACGAAATCCACTGGACACCTCTGTGAGAACCGAATCGGTGAGACCCACACCTGTCCAGATCATACACTCCGAGTTTAAAAGTGCCACATGGAGTTGAGCTATTCTTCTTTTTTGTGGGCAGTGAATCCCCTGACCGATCTGCGCCTGTCAGGGGTGACTGCGAGTCTTTTTTGAAAATGACGGAGGTCTTCATACGGCGCACTCTCGACTTGCGTCGTGCATGAATAATCGGGTCGCCAGATTGGCGTCGCGCTCGGGAAAGTCGACCCGATAGTGGGCTCCGCGGCTTTCGGTGCGGCGCCAGGCGGCGTGGGCGATGATTCGGGCAGTCTCTACGGCGAGGCGGGTCGGGTCGTGGCGGTCGAATGCGACGATCAGTTCGTTGAGGTGATTTAATGCCTCAATCAGGCCTCGATGGGTACGCTCGATGCCAATATTCTGCCACATTAGCCGGCCGACCGTCTGGTAGACCGGGCTCGGATCTCCGGCAATAGATAGTCCGTGAGTCCAGGAGTTGCGAAGATGGACCACGCGCTCCAGGGGGAGATAATGCAGTATGCGGGGAGATATGCTGATAGCGCGGGCGGCGCGGGCGCCGAACACCAGGGCTTCTAAAAGGGAGTTGCTGGCCAGTCGGTTGGCGCCGTGAGCGCCGGTGGAGGCAACTTCGCCGACGGCCCATAATCCGGTCAGGCTGGTAGCGCCACGCCGATCGGTGGCCACGCCGCCCATGTGGTAGTGGGCGGCGGGTGTGATGGGAAGGCGATCGCGCTCGGGGTCGAGACCTTCCCGCTGGCATGCTTTGAAGGCCGCGGGAAATCGCCGGGCAGCGTCGTCGATGCAGGTGGCGTCTAAAAAGACCGCTATGTCGTCGCTGATGCGCTGCCACAGAGCCCGGGTGACGACGTCTCGTCCGGCGAGATCGCCGCGGGAATGATCGCCC
>SKQC01000232.1 GCA_007119175.1 Myxococcales bacterium
GTCGACGAGGCGGTGGGCGCTGCTCGCCGCGCTCAACGCGACTGGGATCGCCGCGGGATGGACGACCGGCTGGGCTATATTTACCAATTTCGCAACGCCCTTGAGCAGCGGCAAGAAGAACTGGCCCGGGCGATCACATTGGAGATGGGAAAACCGCTGTGGGAATCGCGCGGCGAGGCGGCAGTGCTGCTAAAAAAGATCGATATCATGACCGACGAGGGCTTAAAACACACCGCCCCGGTCAACCCCGACGGCCTCTCCGGCGGCGGCTGGACCTATCGCCCCCTGGGCGTCCTCGCCGTACTCGGCCCCTATAATTTCCCGCTTCACCTTCCCAACGGACATATTATACCCGCCCTGGCCACCGGCAATACGGTGGTGGTCAAACCGTCGGAATTCGCCCCCCTGTCGATGCAGCTTTATTTTGAATGCCTGCAAGAGGCGGATTTTCCGGCCGGTGTGGTCAACCTCGTGCAGGGTCCGGGACCGGTGGGCGCCCGATTGTCGTCGCACAGTGACGTCGACGGCGTCCTCTTTACTGGCTCCTATCAAACCGGTCAGCGCATCGAGAAAGCGACCCTGGATCAGCCTGGTAAATTACTGGCCCTGGAGATGGGCGGAAAAAATACGAGCATCGTCTGCGAGGATGCCAATTTAGAGCAGGCCGCCCACGAGATCGTGCAGGCCGCCTGTTTGACCACCGGTCAGCGCTGCTCGGCAACCAGTCGCATCGTGATCCACGAGTCGGTGGCCGGCGAGTTGACGCAGCGCCTGCGCGCCTTGCTCAAACGGACCACCACCGGCGATCCCTTAAGCGACGACGGCCCACTGATGGGCCCGCTGGCCACCCGTGCCGGCCATCGAAAATTTTTGCGCGCCCAGCAAGACGACGAGGATGGCAATTTACTCCCCGTTCTCGAGGGCGGTGCTCACCCGGATTTAAGCGATGGCTACTACGTGCGCCCCGCTCTGTGGCGGGCCTCTCATGTCGATCGCCATGGCTCCCACCAGGGAGCAGAGATCTTCGGGCCGGATATTATTTTCTACGAGGTCGGCGACGACGAAGAGGCCACCTACGTGGCCAACGAGACGGAGTACGGTCTGGCGATGAGCGTCTTTACGGCCGACGAGGAGCGCTTCGACAGATTGGCGCTGGACCTCAAAACGGGCATCCTCAATCTCAATCGCTCCACTGTGGGGGCGTCGAGTCGGCTTCCTTTCGGCGGCATCAAAAAGAGCGGCAATCACCGCCCGGCGGCAATATTGGCCGGACGATACTGCACTTATCCGATGGCCACGCTGCGAAATGAAGCTGGTTTTGACGAATCCACGCTCACCGACGGACCGCTCTCACGGCTGCGTCCCGACGACGACTGACGCGCCCTTATTTTCATCCCATCCGGGAAAACTTATGAAGAGCCGATACGGCAGTTTCATACTCCTGTTTCTATTCGCCGCTGTGCTCTGTTTTGGCGCCACCGCCTGCGGTGAAACAAACGATCAGGAGAACGACCGGACGCCGGAAAACGACTTCCAGCCGACAATGCTGATCTCAGAGATGAGCGATGCCCAGCGCCAGGCGATTTGTGATGAAGTGGAAGTGGTGTGGGCTGAGGTTTCGTCGCAGGAAGACCGCCGCGCGGTGTGCAACCTATCGGCCGACAGCGCCGCGTTGGAGGCGGAAGCCGGCGACGATCCGATCGCCGTCTGCCAGGAAACCTTCGACCAATGTATGGCCCAGGATCCGCCAGAAGGCGACGGTGAGTCAGAATGCGTCTTAGTCGACGACGACGGCTGGCCCGACGATGTCCTCGACTTATGCGACGCCACAGGCGACCAATATCTGGACTGTGAGGAAGAGCGCCGCGACGGCGGCCTGTATTTTGCCAACGACTTCTCATGCTCGGAGTGGGCGGCCGACGACCCGGCGATCATCGACGCCTCCCGCGATCTCTTCAGCTACGGCTCGGCCTGCGAGACCTTCTATCAGGCCTGCAATATCGAATAACTTCAGCCGAGCGTCGGGGGGCATGCGATCTCCGTCTATTCAGGGGCGCCAAAACACGGCGCCGAAGGTTCGAGGGGAGTGCGGCTGAATTTCTCGGGTTTGCGGCCGCACTCCCCCAAAATCTTTATGCGCCGCCGTTCAGGCGCCCTGAAATAGCCGTCGGGTCGGATTCCCTCTAACGCTCGAAGCCAAGCGACCAATCATCCGTAAATCACCTGGCGGGTCAAAAAGTCGAGCACCGACTCGTGAAAATGAACGATCGTGTCTTCGCGCCGCCAACCGTGCCCCTCTTCTTCGTAGACATGATACAGGTGAGGAACTCCGCGGCGTTTAAGTGAGCCGACGATAACCTCTGCCTGATCTAAGGGCACGACCTTGTCTTTGGCCCCGTGATAGATCGCCACGGCGTCTTCGATGGCGTCGGCGCTGTTGATCGGCGAGCGCTCCCGATAGCGATCGGCGGCCTCCGGCAATGGGCCGATCAACGAGTCATTATAGCGGGCCTCGAATTTATGCGTCCCCATCTGCAAGGCGAATAAATCGGAGATTCCGTACAGGCATACCCCGGCGCGAAAGACCCCGGGGCGGCTCGCCAGGCTCTGAAGGACCGTATAGCCGCCGGCGCTGCCGCCCATGATGACGATCTGGTCGCGGGAGGCCAGGCCCTCGTCGGCGAGAAAATTTGCCGCGCCCACGGCGTCCTCTACGTCGGCGACGCCCCACTCGCCGAATAACGCTTCCATATACTGGCGGCCATAGCCGGTGCTGCCCCGATAATTGACGTCTAAAACGGCCCATCCGCGGCTGGCGAAAAATTGGTTTCGCTGCTCCCACCGGGCGCTTCGCTGCGAGGTCGGGCCGCCGTGGATCATGACCAATGCCGGGGGCTTTCCATCGGCTTCAAAGCGCGGATTCGTCGGCGGATAATACAGCCCGTAAACTCGCTGCACCGCTCCGGCGTCGTCGACCTCCCAGGAGACCGGTTTTACGGTGGCTAATTCTGCGGCCGACAGGCGCTCACTGCTGGAGTGGCGCACCACTACCTCATCCCCATCTGCCGTGGCGGCCACAACCCGCGGCGGAATCGCCGATGACTCCGCAATCGCCGCCACATTGCCCGCCGGTGACACCGAGATCTGGCCAATTGCCGAGTATTGCTCAAAAATACCCGCTCGCTCGGCCTGACCGTCGACCCGGAGTCGATCGACGCGAGCTACCCCCTCATTTGTGGAAATAGCGATCAACTCTTTGCCGTCTGCGCCCCAGCCATAATGACGCAGTCCCTGCACCCAGGCCGGCGTGGCGTATTCTCTTTCGGGGCTCGAAATCGAGCGAGTCTCACCGCTCGCCACGTCGCGAATATTCACCTGCCACCACCCGGACTCATCGCTCAAAAACGCCAGATGCTTTCCGTCCGGCGAATACATCGGCTGCTGGCAGGCGACGTCGGTGTCGCCGGCGACAATTCCCGGTTCCCCCACCAGCGCACACCCCTGCTCAAAGACCACCGGCGCGCTGACCACAAATGTGCCGTTCCAGGGCATATTTGGGTGGTCCCACTGCACCCAGACCAGGGCATCTGAGTCGGGATGCCAGACCGGCTGCATATAAAAATCAGCGCCCTCGGCAGCAATCACAGGCCATGAATTACCGGCGGCGTCGACGACGGCAATTCGATCGACATCATCGTGGCGATGGACATACGCCACCCACTGGCCGTCCGGCGAAACCGTCGGCGAAGCCGCGCTTCCCCACTCCGGCGTGATCGGCTCCGGCAATCCTCGATCCAGGGTGACGCCATAGATTCGGCCGTCGTCGGCGGAAAAATAAATTCTCTCTCCGTGGACACAAAACTCGCCTCCTCCATAACCCACTCCACCGCGCACATTGAGCCGATCGTTGACCGCGCGTGCCGCTTGGCCGGGCCGCTTGACCTTCAATACTCCGCGGCCATCTCGGCTCTCAAGCCAGACCAGCGTCTCTTCATCGCCCGCCCACTGCACATCGGAAAGCCGCGCCTGGCCGGCCATCATCTGGGGGCTTAATGCGCTATCCCACAATCCGTATTGTCGCTGTTTTTTGGCCACCGATTTGCTCCCTACTCGTGTTTAGATCATTTTCCTCATCTCGAGGCGATGTATATTGCAAAACTGGCCGCCTCTGACAACAACCCCTAATTTCGCACCTAATGAGGAGAGCGAGCCCGTTGAGGCGCGCGAAGGGCAAGGAGCCGCCCCCGTCAGGGCGCAGTCGTAGCAGGGCTACGTCGAGCACCTGACGGGGGATGGCGACACTGCCATTCGTGATGGATCGGCGGGTGCAGCCTGAATTAGGTGTGGAATTAGGAAAAAGCCCGAAAGGAGATCTCACTCCTTCCGGGCTCTTTCAATGCTGGCTTCTGGTCGGCTCTCCGTCAGTCAATAAAGCACGGCTGACTCAGGTTTCGATCAAACCGATATTTTTGTCGTCTCGCCAGTAGACGACATTGATCTGATTTGATTCGGCATTGGAAAATACGAAGAATTGCCGATCTTCGAGCAATTCCAGTTGCAGGACCGCTTCTTTGAGGGTCATCGGCTTCGCCTCATAGTTATCCTGGCGCAACACGACGGCGTGGCCTCCATCGTTAGTCTTGACGATCTCGGCGCCATTCTCCGGCGCGCCCTCGTCGCCGGGCTCCGGATAAAGCTCGTAGTCCTCCTCAAACTCACTGTCGTAATCCGATCCGTATTCTACGCTGTCATCGCCCATCTCCGGCGGATGAAGGGGCGCGAGCACGCCCATCTTGAACATCTTCGCCTCACCATTGGTGGGCTGATGGTCTCGGAGGCGATCTTTGTGGCGCCGCAATTGCCGCTCGATTTTGTCGAGGGCCATGTCGATGGAGCTGTACATATCCTCGCTTCGTTCCTCCCCTTTTACGGTCAAATTTTTAATCTGGAGCGTAAAATTAGCAATATGCCGGAACTTCTCGACGGTCATGACCACCGAAGCATCGACCTTTCCCTGCACGTATTTATCACAAATCCTCTCTAGTTTATCCGTAGCGTAACTGCGCAGCGAAGACGACGAATCCATATTCCGGAAGGAAACGTTCGCGTTCATCTGTAACTCCTTCTTCGGGGGGTGGGGGGATGGTGAACTGGCACAAAGTCCTTCTTGTGCGGACTGACAAGAGTACTAAGACCGACCATGTTCTAGCATAGCCCTAAACAACAAATCGGGCCACCAATATTCAAATTCGATCGTGAGAAAACGACAACGGCAACGACGGGGGAACCGCAAAGGGCGCAAAGAAGCGCAAAAAACAACCTCTGCAGGGCGCAAAGAAAAACAAAAAACAGCTCTCGTGGGGCGCAAAGAAAAACAAAAAACTCCCTTCCTCCGGTGCGCTGTAGGTCAAAGTGTCTCAACTCGTGCTGGGAGAGGCTCGACCCAAAAGACGCTCAGGCCACCACCACGACCGTTCGCGACTATCTGTGGTTCCGCACCACTGTGTTCTAAAAAAGCTGCTTTCTTTTGGAGCTCGACAAAATCCCCATCATCTCTCGGTATTTGGCCACCGTACGCCGGGCGATATCAATCTGCTCTTCTTGCAGGATACCGACGATTTTGGCGTCAGATAGAGGTTTTTCCGGCGGCTCGTTGGCGATGATCTCGCGGATCTTGGCCTTCACGGCCTGGCTGGCCAGATCGCGACCGCCCTGCTTGGTGATCGACGAGTTGAAGAAAAATTTCAGCTCAAAAACCCCGCGCGGAGTGTGTACGTATTTATTATTCGTCACTCGGCTCACCGTCGACTCGTGCATCTCGATATCGTCGGCCACATCGCGCAACACCAGCGGTCTGAGGTGTTGGACGCCATTTTCGAAAAACTCCTTTTGAAATTCGATAATGCTCTCGGTGACCTTCATAATCGTGCTCTGGCGCTGGTGAATGCTGCGGATCAACCACATCGCGCCGCGCAATTTCTCCTGGATATAATCCTTGACCTCATCATCGTCGCCGTTGGCTTTCTTTTTCGCCAATTCGTTTCGATAAAATTGCGATATTCGCAGCTTCGGCAGGCCATCCTCGTTGAGCGTAGCTACCCACTCGCCATCGATGCGCCGAATATAGATATCGGGCGTAATATAGCGGGCCTCATCGCTGGCAAATCCACCGCCGGGCCGAGGCTCCAGCTCGGTGACCATCTTCGCGGCCTCGATGACTTCCTCCTTCGACACCCCCTGTACCCGCCCGATCTTGCTGTAGCTTTTGCGCTCCAGATCGGAGATATGCTCGCTGATAATGGCGTGGAGCAACTCGTGCTCGGGATGACGGTGGCGAGCCTGAATCAACAGGCATTCCTTGAGATCGCGAGCGGCAATGCCGACCGGATCAAAACCCTGGACAATCTCTAAGACCTCTTCGACCTCCGCGATATCGACCTCGGCATCGTCGGCGATCTCCTCGACGGTCGCCGAGCGCAAAAGGCCGGCTTCGTCGAGATTGCCAATGATCAACCCTCCCACATATTCCTGGCTCTCATCGAGTTCCTTCATCCGAAGCTGAGAGAGCAGATTTTCCGTCAGCGACTCGCTCGTCGACAGGGTCTGTTCCAGGGTCGGAAAATCGTCGCCTCGATGCCGCATCCCGCTATAGTGGTTCCCCGGCGGCGGCGCCGAGTACTTCTCCATATAATCGTCCCAATCGATCTGATCGATATCGTTTTCGTCGGCCTGGACCTCCGGCGTCTCTTCGACGCGCTCGTCTTCGCCGGACTCGCCCATTGCATCGGCGTCATATACATCGCGCGCCTCCTCGAGGACCGGGTTTTCCACCATCTCCTGGCGGACCTCCGAGATCAGCTCCATACGCGATAGTTGGAGCAATTTGATGGCCTGCTGCAATTGCGGTGTCATCCGCAACTGCTGCGTCATCTTCACCTGCTGTCGAAGTTCTAATGCCATCGTCTGCTCTCCCTAAAATCAGTCTCCATCGGCAATAAATTACTCCCGGCGGCGGCGGCGAATTCCATGCAAATCACGGCCTTTGATAATAGGCCAATCACCTCCTGGAAGCAAGCGTTTGACCCTCTTGGTACATCTTTTGCTAGTACTATCTCCCTGTCGACGGCAGTGGGATCGCCGGGGAAAACTTGAAGAAGCTATTTTCCCCTTATATAACGCCCACATAGGTCCATCAGTGGCGATTTTCGTCCAGAGGATCTTAAAGCCGACGAGAGTTATGGTTCGCAGATTACGACATCGATGTCATAGCTCGAACCCAGTTGGTGTAATGTTATTCCACAGGAGGTATCATGAAGCGCGCGTCTCTATGGGCACTCACCCTTTTAATCGCCATTCCACTCATTGCCTGTTCCAGCGATCCCGATGAGCCGATCGAAGAAGACTTCGGCTCCTTGAGCATCGACAATCAAGTACTCGAGGAGGCCGACGAAATCACGGTCGCCGAAGTCGTCTCTGTTGGCGAAGGCGAGATTGTGATCCACGAGGACGACGGCGGTGAAGCCGCCGACGAGCTCGGTCGCCTCGACGTCGATGACGGAGAATCCTCCGATCTGACCGTGGAATTGGACCGAGCTATCGACGGTGAAGAAGCGCTGCTCGGAAGTCTTCTCGACTCCGACGGCGATCTGGCCATCGACGAAGAAGGCGACGCCATCGTCGTCCATTTCACCGCTACCTACGACGACGAACAACCGCCGGTCCTCGACCCGTCTATCACCATCGACGACCAGACCGCCGACCCGGCCGATGAGATCGTCGTCGCCGAGGTGGTGGCCGCCGAAGACGGCGAGGTCGTCATTTACGAAGATGACGATGGCGATGCCGGCGAAGAGCTCGGCTCGGCATCCGTAGACGCCGGCGAAGACGGGCATACCGACCTGGTCGTGACCCTCGACCGCGACGCCGAAGACGGCGAGATGCTCCATGGAAAACTCACCGACGGCGAAGGCGATGTCGTCACGGACGAAGACGACAACGAGATCGCCGATTCCTTTACGGTCACCGTCGAAGACGAAGAAGTGGTGGTCAGTGGCACCGTTGCCGCTCACGATCAATTCATCTCCGACGAGGAAGCGGACATGGTGGAAATCGCTATGGCCTCCATCGAAGGCGCCGACGGCTGGGTCGTCATCCACGAAGACGACGACGGCGAAGCCGGTGACATCCTGGGCTATACCTTCCTGGAAGAAGGCGATGACCAACAATTCCACGTCACTCTCGATGACGATCTGGAAGGCGAGGGCACGCTTCACGCTATGCTTCACGCTGACTTGCCGGCCGACGAGGAATTCACTCACGGCGACGACGCCGAAGAAGATCCGCCAGTACTCGACGAGGGCGAAAACGTCGTCGTAGTCGCTTTCGACTACGAGATCGTCGACCTCGGCGCCATCGAAATTCAGGTCAGCGACCAGACCCTCGAATCCCCCCCGCTGGACGTGGTCACCATTGACGCCGTCGTCTACGCCGAAAGTGACGGCTGGGTCGTCATCCACGAAGACGACGACGGCGACGCCGGTGACATCCTGGGCTATACCTTCCTGGAAGAAGGCGATGACCAACAATTCCACGTCACTCTCGATGACGATCTGGAAGGCGAGGGCACGCTTCACGCTATGCTTCAC
>SKQC01000101.1 GCA_007119175.1 Myxococcales bacterium
CTGCAGACGGCTGGATATCAAGAAATTCCACCAGATCCGGATCGGCGGTGATGAGCATCTTTCCCTCCCGAGTCGGTGGATTGTTTGCCGGGTCTCGGATCCCCGTTTCGGTAGTGGACTCGGCATATATCTCTACGATCTGATCGTCGGGAAAGTCATCGGGCACCAGATAGTGGAAGTACACTCTACCGGTGGCCTCATCCGTTGACTGATATTCGACCTCCCCGATATCGGGCTCCAGTCGCAGCTCCGTATCAATAAATGGGGCGTCTTCTGCGAATAATGCCGAGTTGTATACCTGGACGGCAAAGGGAATGGTGATATCGTCGTCGTCGACGCGATACCACGCCGGATCAAAGGCCACCCGAATATAGTTGAAATCAATTTCGTGAGTATCTCCCGCTCTCTTGGTCTCGAAAACATCGTATCGCGTGGTAAATGCGAGCAACGAATCCGAGCGATAGAAGGCCTGCGGAGCCCGAAGCCGAAACTCCAGGCTCGGATCCTCTTCTGTGCCCGTGGCCAGCTCAAATATGGGGCCTGTACCGCCGCTTCCATACACGTCGATTTCGGGCTCAAGCCATTGAGCCGGCCCATCGATCATCATGTCGATATGATTCCAATAAAAAACCATCTCCGAGCCCGGTGGAAATTGGTCGAAAAAACCCTCGATGAGCTCGGAGGACGCATAGTCAAAGACCGCATCTGAGACCTGGTCATCGACGAAATTATCGAATTCATCGCTCATAGGGTTGTCCAGCAACTCTCCGATTTCATCCATCACCAGGGACAATATTTCCTCGGTGAGGTTGACACCTTCGCTCTCCGCAGAGGCTCGCGCGCTGACCAGACTGACTTGATTTTCCTCCGCATCTTCATGGTGAATCTCGCCGTCGAGTGGGCTGATAGTTGTGTCCAGGTCGACAATACAACAGGGAAGAAACCAGCGCGCAATTCCAGCCGTTCCCGCGATGATTGAAACCATTGATATGGCGGCGTTCATCAACTGTCGGCGGACCTGGGTCATCGCCACGGCTCCGGCACCGCCGGACGGGGCGGACGCGATCAGGGCGGCGATGCTGAGGACCGTCCCCACCGTTTCGTCGAACATTTCTGCTTTTTGTTGGATGTCGACGACGGTGTTGTACTCTTCGATCCAATTTTCGAGATCATAAGCATCTTGGATGGTAACGCGGCCGGGCATTTCCCACCGCGATTCGCCGTCGGAGCCCAACCCCGACTGCGCACTTTGCACTGATCCGACGACTTCCGTGCTTGGCGCCGGCGTGCTCGCGGCGTACTCCAGTAGACTGTCACCTTCTTCAATGAGTTCAGCCTGTCCGTTGACAGCTTCGATGATCGGTTGAGCGGCGAGAAGGCGCTCTAAAAGAGTGCGAGTGTCATCGTCAAAGTCCTGATTGACCCAGGCCGAATCGTTGGTTTCGTCGGCGACTGTCAGCCAACTGCGCATTGCGGGCAGCAGGTATTCGGGCATCTCTTCTAATCCCTCCGCGCGCCAGTGCTCCCACTCGTCGGGATAGTCCAACTCCATCGCCTCGGTGGTCGCAGCCACGAGCCGTTCCATCGCCACTTCAAGCTCATCTACCGCCCCTTCTCGCGGCGGCGGCAACGCGGCGATAGTGAGCTCGAACCCCTCGCTGTGACTGGCACCGTCGGTCATGGTGAGCACGATGGTGGAGCCCTCGGGATCCAGTAGAGGCGTCAGCAAATAGACCGTCTCGTCTAGTGATACCAGCGGCATTACCCCCAGTTCTTCTGTGTCGTCTTCTCCCTCATCCTCGCGCTCAATACCACCGCTGGTCACAGCATATTCGATCCACAGATCCTGAGAGCTTATATCGTCGGGAAGGCCCGTTACCTCGACCCGATCCAACGGATCGACCTCGAGAGAGGTGGGCTTCAGATCGGAGAGGTCTGCCCCCTCCGGATCGGTGTGTGCTGGCGCACCGGCCGTGGGGATATTCGATCCCCCGTTACTGTCGTCGCTGTCGTCGCTGTCGTCGCTGCATCCGAGACTACTCCCGATCAGCAGGACCGTCATGACAAGCACGGTGGCATAAAGTCTGTAGCAATTGTGAGTGTCAAATTGATTCAAAACAGTTTTAGGGGTCATGGCTTTCATCAATAATTCTCCAATAATAATAATTATGTCTATTGGGTTAAAATCGGGACATTATTTCTCTACCTCGACCACAAAAATATCACTGCTGTCGTTGGCGATTCCGTCGACGAGCTCCGTGGAATCGGACGCGAAGACCACGCTGCTGCCGTCGCCTGAAATCGATACGTCGGAGACATTTCCAGGGACTCCGTCGTCTGTCAGGACTCGATGGCCCTCTCCCGCCTCCCGGTCGTGCCAATGGGCGCTACTGCTCCCCAGATATGCAAGATAATTACCGTCGTCGGAGATCGTTGCCAAATTGTGGGGCGTGGTGCCCGGGGGCCCCTCGATTGGCTCCAACGTGTCTTCCTGTCGGTCGCGAATGTAAATGCCTCCGGCGTCGAATGTCACGTAGCGACCGTCGGCTGAAATTGAAGAATGAGTGCCACTTCCGCTGATTTCGTGCTCAGCCGTGCTGGCACTGATGACAGTGATCTCATGAGACGTAACATCGCGGAGATAAATATTGGCGCCCGGGCCGACGTCGGTCTCGACGAGATTTTCGGCGTTCGTAGAAAACGTGATATATTGTCCGTTGCCAGAAATGGCGGGATCGCCGGTCAAAATCAATTCGCCGTCGGTGGCGGAGGCCATCTCACCGGCGGCGTTTCGGCTGACCCGTATGGTTTCGCCGCTTTCACGGTCGTGGCGATAAATCTGCCCATTATGTTGTAGGCCCGCCTGTTCTTCGTGCGCTTCCCCATCGATCATATTCCAGTCCGAACGAAAGGCGACGTAGCGGCCATCATCAGAAATCGAGGGGAAACGCGATGTTTCGCCGGCGACTTCGCCTTCGGAGTCGCGGCTGATGAGGTGAGTTTGCTCCTCCTGAAGGTCGCGCACATAGATCTGCCGGCTTGGAAATTCCACATCCTCCAGGACCAGAGATTCAAATGCCACGAATCGACCGTCCGCCGATATTGAGGCGTTCATACTGCCGTCGGCACCGTCTTCCGCGTGATTGCCGTCTTTGTCGACGCTGGCCAGCGTCATCTCTTCCGTCTCGCGATCGTAAACGTAGATATCGAGGAGTTCATTATCCACGCTATCTACGAATTCGCTGGCTCGAGACTCGAAGGCCACGAAGCGACCATCTGCGGACACCGAGGGATTGCTGCTGTCGCTTTGGCTTTCCTGTCCGTCTTCACCAACGCTGACGCGCTCGAACGCGAAGCTTATGTCCCCGGAATCACCATTTTCGGAGTTATGATTATCGGAGTTGCCGTTATCATTATTTTCGCCGCTATTGCTGTTTGCGCCGGTACCGTCGTCTCCACAGGCGACCATCCCCAGAGCGAGAAATCCAGTCGCGATCAGCACAAATACGCGCTCTATCAGAGGTGTTGGATAGCTCATATGTTCATTTCCCCATCAATGCTAAATGTCATTAGATGCTTGAGATCACCCTACCTGAAGAGACTCCCGGTGTGCAAATACCCGGCGTGGAGCACGTTCAGGTGGGAGTCGTTGAGGGTGGTTCAGGCGAGACGGCAGAGACCGATCGCGACGGGTTTGTAGAGGTGGCTGTGACCGTGGAGGGCGACGAGGACGTGGTGATGGAATTCGACCACGGGCAGTGGAATGTTTATCGAGAACGCCTGGAGCTGCCTTAGGAGAGCGAATCCATTTATCCCCGGGGTTGAGTGGAGTGGCGTGGCCCCTAGCTTTGTGGCCATGCCCGCAGTGACGCTTTACCAACCCTGGAGGAAACGATGAACGCCGGAGAACTCTGTACTCGCACCGTGGTCTTCGCGTTGGCCGGGAACTCGGTGTACCACGCCGCCGAGTTGATGCGTCGATTCGATGTCGGCGATGTGGTCGTGGTCAACGAGGACGACGGTATCCGCCGTCCCATCGGACTGGTCACAGACCGCGATATCACGGTCAAGGTCGTGGCCTTCGATCTAAACCCGCGTCAGCTCGATGTCGACGAGATCATGCTTCGCGAGGTGGTCACGGTCGACGAAGCAATGCCCGTGGAGGGCGTGGCGCGCAGAATGAAGGCTAAAGCAGTGCGCCGCACCCCCGTGGTCAATGAGCAGGGCGGTCTGGAGGGGATTTTGTCCTTCGACGATATCGTTGACTTTCTCGCCGAGGAACTCGGCACATTGGCGGGGCTTCTCAACCTCCAACAACAGCGCCAGCGCGCCCTGATGGGAGACACCTCGCCGGAAGAAGAAATTCCGCCTCCCTGAGGGTTTCGAGGGGCTGGTGTCTCCGATCCCCCGACTCCCTGCGGTCGGCGGGGGCTACGTTCTAGCCCCCGGACCGTCGGGGTAGACCGTCGAGGTAGACCGTCGAGGTTTGCATAGGAGTTTTCGAGGGTTAGCAGCTTGACCGGGTCTTCGTTCCAATGTGAAATGCCGATATTGAGATTGTGCTGGTGGAGATGGGATCGGAGGCGTGGTGGAGAGCGACGAAAGTCCGTTTCAGATAAAGATTTGGGGTTCGACCGTGGAGTTGTCTCGATGCGGTGTGAGTCCTGAACGACCCGCGTCTCAGCCTGCCTGCGCGGTGTCGGAGGGTTCGTCTTCTGCGGCCAGACTGGTGGCGTATTGCAGCTCGTATAACTTGCTATAATGCCCGCCGAGTTCGAGGAGTTCCTCGTGCGTGCCCTCTTCGAGGAGGCGGCCGTCGTCGAGGACCAGGATTCGGTCGGCGCGCTGGATAGTCGACAGGCGGTGGGCGATGACCAGAGATGTCTGGTTTTGTAGAAGTTTTTCAATCGCTTTCTGAATCAACGCTTCAGTATCGGTATCGACGTTGGCTGTGGCCTCGTCCAATACGAGCACTTCCGGCTGAAGAATAAGCGCCCGAGCGAAGGCGATGAGTTGTTTTTCACCGGAAGATAAGTTTCCTCCCCGCTCGGCAATTTCAAAATCATATCCGCCGGGAAGTTTGTCGATCAGCCGGTCGGCATACACCATCTGCGTGGCGCGCTCGATCTCGTCGTCGGTCACTGAATCATCGCCGAGGGTGAGGTTTTCGCGCATCGATCCCTGAAATAAAAAGACGTCTTGTAGGACCACGGCAAATTGCCGTCGCAGCTCGCGGAGTGAAAATTCGCGAATATCCTGGCCGTTGATCAATATCTGGCCGTCGTCGACATCGTAGAGGCGGGTAAGCAGGTTGATGACCGTCGATTTTCCGGCGCCAGTTCGACCCACCAGGGCGATGCGCTCGCAGGAATTGATCGTGAAATTCAAGCCCTTGAGCACATCTTCGTCGTCGTTGTAGCCGAAGCGGACATCGCGAAATTCGATCTCGAAGGGGCGGGGAGGGAGCTCTTTTGGCTCCTCCTTTTCGGGGATCTTGTCCTGGGTATCGAGTAGCTGAAAGATCCGCTCGCTGCTCGCCATCGCCCGCTGCAGGAGATTGTATTTTTCGGCCAGATTTCGGATCGGGACGAAGAATTTTTGCATATACTCGATAAAGGCCACGAGCACGCCCAGTGTGACGAGCCCCTGCAGGGCCTGGCCGCTGCCGTACCACAGGATGATGCCGATGGTGATAGAGCCCACGGCCTCGATGATTGCATAGAGCATCGCGTCGTAGCGAATGGAGCGGATATTGGCGTCGCGATACTCCGCATTGATATCGCGGTACTCGTCGCGGCTGACATTTTCGCGGACGAAGAGCTGGATGACGTCCATCCCGGTAATGCTCTCCTGCAGGTGGGCATATAGGCGGGCAATCTTGACCCGCGTTGCCCGGTACGCCTTTCGTAGAAAATGGCGAATTATCAGCGTCAGCACCAGAAGAAAGGGGACCACCGTAAAGCTGGCCAGGGCGAGCCGCCAGTCTTTGACCAATAAGATCACGACGATGGCGCTCAGAGTGATGATATCGCCGATCATGGTGATGAGCCCCGAGGATAGAGCATCCTCCAGGCTCTCCACGTCGGTGGTGAGCCGACTCATCAGCCGGCCGACGGGCGTCTTTTTGAAATACGAGGAGGCCAGATTCTGCACGTGGATAAAGAGCTGCTGGCGCAGATCGCGCAGGGCCTGATGGCCGGCGTATTTCATCAAATATTGCTGGGCGTACATCAAGACGCTGTGGCTGACGACAGATGCGGCGTAGATGACCAGGATCACCCAGATGCCGGTCAGTGTGCCCGGCATCAGGTAGTCGTCGATGGCGATCTGCAATAGCCAGGGCTGGACGAGGGAGACGGCGCTGATAGCCGGCAGCAGAAGCAAGCAGACCAAAAAAAGCCACTTATAGGGCTTCATATAGGTCCAGAGTCGGCGCACGATTCCAAAATCGGAGTACGTACCGAGCTGGTCCTCCTTAAATGCCGAGCCAATGGCGGCGCCGGAGGGACGCTTCTCTTTCTTTCGTCTCCCGTCGTCGGAGCGGGAGGTCTGGTCGGTGTCTTGACTCACTCTTCGAATTGCTCCCGGATCTTTTGTCGGTGGTACATATCGGCGTAGATGCCGCCGCGGGCGACCAATTCGTCGTGGGAGCCCTGTTCGACGAGGCGTCCTTCATCGAGCACGAAGATGCAGTCCACCTCGCTTAAGGCATTGAATCGGTGGGTCAATAAAATGCTGGTGCGCCCGCGCATAATCTCTTTGAGCTGGCTTAAAATGCGCCGTTCGGTGTGGGTGTCGACGCTCGCCAGGGCGTCGTCGAGGATCAAAATCCGTGGGTCGACGAGCAGCGATCGGGCAATGGTTACCCGTTGTTTTTGTCCACCCGACAGGGTGACGCCGCGCTCTCCGACAAGAGTCTCCAATCCATCGTTAAAGCCCTCGACGTCGCTTGCCATTGCCGCCACATCGATGGCTTCGTCGATGCGCTCTTTTTGAGTCACGGAGCCGTCAGTGCCGTCGGACTCATCGAGCAGCGGCGTCTGTGGTGCGCGCTTTTTCAGTGTCGGGTCATAGGCGAGCGAGTCGATTCCGAATCGGATATTCTGGCCGATGGTCATCGAAAATAAGAATGGCTCCTGGGGCACGAATCCTATCTCGGCGCGCAGCTCGCGCAGCGACGCTTTTTTCAAGGGGACGCCGTCGACCCGGATTTCCCCATCGTCGGGGTCATAGAGTCGGGCCATCAGCTTGACCAGGGTGGATTTTCCGGAGCCCGTTTTGCCGACGACGGCCACGGTGGAGCCGGCAGGGATATGAAGGGTTATATCGTCGAGGGCCTGTGTGTCGTCGTCGTAGGAGAAACTGACGTTATGCAATTCGATCTCACCGACATCGCGACCATCCATTGCTGTGGGAAGTGGCTGCGGCGTTCCCGGCGGGTCCGTCAGCAGCGGCTCTTCCTCGAGCAATTCACTGACTCTGTCGAAGGCCGCCAATCCTCGGTGCCAGATAGCAAAAACCCAGCCCAGGGCGATGGTGGGAAAGACCAGGGCGACGACGTAGCCGTTGAACTCGACGAAGGAGCCCAGAGTCATCGGGCCTTCTACGACCCGATGTGAGCCAACGACGAGGACCACTAAGGTTCCCGTACTGGCGATCAAGATGATCAGAGCCTGAAGCATGGCGCGGATCTTGGCGAGCTTGACGCTTTCATCAAAAAAGACGTCGTTGGCCTCGCCGTAGGTGTCGATCTCGCGCTTTTCCAGGACATAGCTTTTGATGACGTCGATGCCGCTCAGATTCTCCTGCACGCGGGTCGATAGATCCGATAGGCGGCCCTGCACAACCTTGGTCTGCAAAAATAGAGCATGGATTACTCGGCGGATACCGAGCAACAAAAACGGGTAGGGGGCAAGACAGATCAGTGTCAGCCATAAATCGACGCCGGCCATGCGGTAGATGGCGATCGTATAGGCTATGGCGGTGTTGATTATATGCAGGTAGGTGATCGCATATAAGAGTCGCACGTGGGTGACGTCATTGGTCACCCGGCTCGTCAGATCGCCGGTGGGAATAGAGCCGAAAAAGCGCGGCGACAGCCGGGCCAGATGGGTATAAAGGGCGTTGCGAATATCGAATTCAATATGTCGCCCGCCGTTGAAGATGGTGATCCGGCTGAAGACGCGGGCGATGCCGGCGCCGATGGCCAGGCCGATAATGATCAACGAGGTGTGGATGACCGGCTGGCGGACGGCGTCGAAGTCGAATTGACCATCGTCGAATGCCTGGCGCAAAATCTCGATTCCCTCGCCCAGATAAAAGGGAATCGAAAACGCCATCAGGTTCGTCAAAAGCAGGAAGAACGCACCGGCCAAAAATAGCCCCAGGTAGGGTCTAAAATAGCGCCACAGCCGCCGACGCCGCACTGTCGGGTCCAGGGCAAATTCGCCGGATTCGTCGTTGTCGTGCAGCGGAGAGGGCATAGAGGAAGTTTCGTCCTGCGTGGCGAGAAGCGAGAGTCCCGAAGCCGGGATTGGTCATCGGGTCGGAAGGCCGACGCGACCCAGTTGAGCTTTGCCGGAGTCCGATGAGTTTGACCAGGCGACATAGGTGGGTCGTCCGGCGATCTGGTCGAGACCGATCGCACCGAAGATGCGGCTGTCGGCGTGATGCGGCGATGCGCCGTCACCTTCCGGCAGACTTCGGTTGTCGGCAAGCAAAAAATATTGGTGTTCGCTCAATGTCAGCTCCACCGGTTCGTCATAAAACGCCGTTCCCCGGCGAATGGAGACGAGATATTGGCGGTCATGGTTGTGTTCTACCCAGACCTCCGAGGTGTCGTCGCTGTCCACAGTGGGCGCAGAGGTGATCTCGTCGTTGGCCGGCGCCGAGTACAGCGGGGTGCCATTAATGGTGACGGTATACCCGTGGATCTCGATGACGTCGGAGGGTGTGCCGACGACACGCAAGATGGCCAATTCGCCGGTATGGGGGTGAGTGATGGCCACCGGATCGCCGGGTCTCGGTGTCGTATTTGCATAACCTGTGCGATCGATCAGCACCCGGTCGCCGGGCCAGGTCTGCGGAACCATGGCATCGTCATCGATGGCGACGACGGTCAATAAGTGACGAGCCGTAAAATGAGTCGTCATCGCCAGGGGGGCAAGAAATGTCAAAAGCGCGATCAGCGCATAGATCAACGGATGTTGAAAGGCGCGACCATCGCTGACCTCGTCATCGCCGATATATTCCACGGCTCGCCACCCCGACAGCGCGCAAAACGCCACCCATGTGCCGAGCAATACCAACCCTGGATAAAGCGGGAAAAATTCCAGTAGCGCAGTGGATATGACGAAGAGCAGGGCGATGAGGACGAAGAGAAGATTGACCACAAGCCCCGCCAGCAATCGCCCCACATAGACAAGCCCCAGCCCGGGAGCGAGAAAAGATAAGATCACAGCCGTCGGTGCCGAAGGCCCGCCGTCCGTGACTGGCGATGGTGGTTTTTCTTGATCCATGAAAAATGTCCTGCGCTGTTGCCATCCACTCATCGCAATCTTTGAGCGTGACGGCAACTGTGGGACCGAAAAATTTAGAGGTCGCCGACGGACGGTGTCAACCTGACGCGTTCGACAGGCGCCGTGAGTGGAACAAAAGGGGACGTTCATAAAATAACGGTATGAGCCTTGCAGCATATGGTAAATCGTGGCTCTCTATGTGACGGCGCATAACTCGCAGCGAAGGCGCCCCGTGTTCAACCGTGCATGTCGACCCGGATAGATGATGAGTTCAGATAAGCAGCCTCTCTCCCTTTCAACCCTGTTGATCTTGGCCCTGACGGCGGTGGTGCCGCTGGCCGTGGCGACTGGGTTTTCGAATTTCGAGCGGGCCCGTCAACTCGTGCTCGTGGGTTTCGCGGCGCTGGCATTGCTGAGCTGGGGCGTCGGTCTGATTCGCCACGGCCGAGCTGAGATGGCCTCGCCGGGCACGATGGCATTGGGCGGGGCGTTTGGTCTGTTTGTCGTCGGATCGCTGGCCTGGTCGGGGTTGCCACTGTTCGGTGCAATCAGTGTATTGACCTGGGTGGGGCTGGGAGTCGTTTTTCTAGTGCTCGCCGTACCGGTGGGGCGAGCGCCGGAGTTTTTGGACTGGACGACTGCCGTGGCCACGGGCGCCATTGGTGCCGGAGGGCTGGGCTTATATGAATTTTTCGGAGGGGGCGGGCTGACCCCGGTATGGGATCCGGCCGGGATGACCGGCGGGTTTGATAGCATGGCTTTTGCCACGGCGTTTTATCTGCTGGCCGTGCCGTTGCTGATCGCCTCGGTGGGCCTCGCCCGGGGGCTGCGCCGGTGGTTTATGGCGCTGGCTTTGCTGATGGCGATTCTGCACCTGGGGCTGGTCGTCGACATCGCCGCCCTCGGCGCATTGGGCCTGGTGATGGCCGCCGTGGGAGCAGTCATTCATGTCGCGGCAGGTGCCGACGCCGAGGCCGGCGTTCCGATTCGGCTCACGGCGATCGCCGCCGTCCTCACCGTCGCCGTCGTGTGCTCGGGGCTGTTTTTATTCGATCGTCCCGAGGAGCAGAACGGCGCCGTCGACCTCCCACGGATCTCACAGACCGGTGATTTTCGATTCGAGGACCCCAGTGGCGTCGGCTCCAACTGGTGGTATTTTGCCTCGGATCGCACCGAATCGCCGGTCGATCAGCGCTTTCGCCCCTATCTAAATAGTGTCGCCCGTGGGCTCTGGGAGAAGGAACCGATCCTCGGCCACGGCGCCGGTGGCTGGTGGCTGATGCAGACTGATGTGATTGACGACAGCGACCCGGTGGTCAATTCGATGTTTAACCGCTATCCGGCGTTCAAGTCGCCGCACAGCGATTATGCTCGTCTGTCGGTAGAGCAGGGGGCGTTGGGACTGCTTTTGTTTTTGTTATTTGCCGCCGGCATCCTCACGGCCATCGTGGGAGGAGCGCGCCGTGGCGGGCTGGACGATGAAGAGGACCGAATTCGCACCTGGGCGCTGGCGACGACGGTGATTACGGGCCTGGTATTGATGGCGTTTCTGCCCGTTCTGGAGTTGGTCAGCTCCGGTGTGTTGTGGTTCGGTGCGGCCGCCATAGCCGTGGCCTGTGCCGGGCAAAGCGGTGGAGATAGCCGCTGGTTGGCCGGCCACTCATTCGGTAAAAAAAGCGCCCTCCTGCGCTACGGAACAGCGCTCGTGGCCACCGCCCTGGCCGTGGGAATGGTGATTCCCGCCGCTCAACACGGCCAATCGGCCCTGGACCGCGGCTACGCTGATCACCTGATGTTGGGCTCGGAATTCCGCGATGCGATCTCCCTTTATGAGAAGGCTCATCAGAGATATCCGGCCCATCCGGAGGTTTTGTATAATATCGCGCTGGCCCACTACATGACCGGCAGTACGATGGAGGGAGTCGGCGTGCTCGACGAGGCAATCGAATTAAGGCCGCACGACGCGCGGTTTAGGACTCATGCGGCGATGATGGCAATCCGCGAACACAGAACGGAGTCGGCCCTGGAACACGGCCGTGAAGCGGTGCGAACCGGTCCCAATTATATGCAGGCATACGACAGCTACGCGGCAGCGCTACAGCGCCGAGGCCGCTTTACGGACTCCGCAGCGCTCTTTAAGGCGGCGCTGGACCGAAATCCTCCCGTCGAAATTCGCGGTACGATGCGCGTTCACTACGCCCATATTCTGGGCGAGCAGATCGATAGGCCTGCGGAGGCGATGGAGCAATACGAATTAGCTATGAAGGAACTTCCCCACGGTACGGAGCGGACGCTACTGGCCGACCGCATCGAGGAGCTGGAGAGGCGACTGGAGCGAGAACGGCTGGAGGCGGAAGGAAAGCCCATTCCTCCGGAATTACATCCCGATTTCGACGGTCCCGACGCTCATCACCACCACGATCACGGATTCGATCAATACCTCGACCTGGGCGATGACGACGACTCCGATCACGATCATGACCATGATCACGACCACCATCATCATTGATATGGGGCGATTTTTTGAGGCGGAGTAGCGGCCCTTATTCTTTCCACAGAATACGCCAGGGCTGCTGCTTGATGACGCGCATCATATCTTTCATATCTTCGTATAGTTCGCGCTCAACCAGCAGAGCACCGGCGGTTCCCTCGCCGGATTTGACCTTGTCCATAAGCTCGACGGCGTCTTTGGAGACCAGCTCCAGATTCTGAGTGCTGGACTCCACATTCTCGATGCTGGCGATGATCTGTCCCTCGTTGTCGACGAGGATCCGGTCCGCCGTCTCCGAGATATCGCGAGCCGTGGAAGCCGTCGCCGAGACATCATCCATGAGGGGGTCGATTCGGCCGTCGAGCCGGTTGGTGATATTGCGCGCACCGCGGGCCGTGGACTGGGCGTCGTTGACGATGGCATGGAGGCGCTCGCCGTCTTCACCCATCGATGCGTTTAGTAGCGCCAGTAGCTGGGACGCTTCGTTGGTGGTGTCGTCGATCCCGGCAATTGCCGAGTCCACAGCCTCGCGGTTGTCGCCCACGGCGCCGCCCATGACGTCGAAGAAATGCGAGGCGTTGACGATCAGATCGCCGATCTCCTCGTGATCGTCGCGCAGCATGTCTAGGAGGGTCTCTAACATCTCCGTGGCCTGCTTGAGGATGATCTCCATGCGCGGGGGATCGACGCCGCGCAATACGGATCCGCTCGGCACGGTGGGCGAGTCGAAGGATCGCGTCGTGATCTCCACGTAGGGCTCGCCGAGGACGCCACGGGTCGTGATATAAAATTTGCTATCCTCCCGGACGGAGTCGGCATAGCGAGCGTCGATGCTGAGCGTCGTCTGCACGGCGACGGCCGGCAGATTGACGTTCGGATCTTCGTTTCGCTCAAACTCCACTCGGCGCACATTCCCCACGTCAATGCCGGCAATGGCGACGTCGGCTCCCGGCTTTAATCCGCCGGCAGTCTCAAATTGGACATGGATTTCGTATTGGTCGCCGAAGCGCACGTCACCGAGGAGCATGACGAAGACGACCAAAAGTGCCGTGGCGAAGAGGACCAGAGCGCCAACCTTGACCTCGATGGCAGTTTCTTTCTTTTGCATAGGACCAGACTGCGGGGAGAAGAGTACCGACCGGACGCTGGGGCAGATCGGCGCGAAAATTCGATTCGACGCCGGCTATTGTGCCCCGCGTGGGCGTGATTTTCAACTGAACGCTCTACCTCGACGTATATCAGACTTCCATCGGACCGTCGGGAAGGCCCTGAATAAACTGTTGGACCACCGGATCGTCACTCTCTTTGAAGTCCTGCTGAGTGCCGTCGAGGCGCAGCTTGCCCTGATAGAGCATGGCGATCCGATCGGCTATTCCAAAAATACTGCGCAGGTCGTGGCTGATGACGATGGAGGTGACGCCGACGTTGTCCGAGAGGTGACGGATCAATTTGTCCACCATGGCCGCCGAGATAGGATCGATGCCGGTGGTCGGCTCATCGAAGATTACGAATTCCGGGTCGAGCGTCAGAGCGCGGGCGATGGCGACTTTTTTGCGCATCCCATCGCCGAAGTCCGCCGGAAAACGGTCGGCGTAGCGCTTCATTCCCACCAGGCGCAACTTGTCCTTGGCCATTTCGATGGCCTCCTCCTGGTTGGCGCCGAGGTGTTTTCGGATCGGCAGGGCCACATTTTCGACCAGCGTCATGGAGTCGAAGAGCGTGGAGTTTTGAAATACCATGGCACACCGTTTTCGGATCGGATAAAACTCTTTTTCCTTCAGATCCGTGACGTCCTGTCCGTCGAGGTAAATCCGTCCCTGATCGGGGCGCAACAGGCCGATGAGGTGTTTGACGAGGACGCTTTTTCCGGCTCCAGATTGGCCGATGATAAAAAAGACCTCGCCCAGATCGACGGAGAGATCGACGCCTCGCAACACGTGGTTGTCGCCGAAGCTCTTGTAGATTCCCTGAAATTCAATTTTGGCCATGGCTACTGCGGGGAGTGGGGGAGAGCGAAAATCAACGTCAAAAAGCCCATTGGATGCCGAGGCTTGCCATTGGCTGATACCAGGATCCGGGTACTTCCTGCTGCTCGGCGACCATCTGCTGGGAGGTGCTCAGCCCGTCGATGATCGGAGCGTGGAGACCGAGTTCGATGAGCAAAAATCGCTCGTCGCCGGTCCAGATATTATACCCGATCCGCACCTCGGCACCGAATTGCAGAAGTGTGCCGTCGGCGAGGCGAGTATTTGCGTAATGCACGCCGCCGGCAAAGGTCCAGCCCGACTGGGCACCGATCTTCATATAGCGGGCCAATACGGTGGCGCTCCAGTTGAAGGCAACGCGGGACTCGGCATCGCCGTCAAAGGCGATCGGGTGAGGACCGAAATACAATACTCCCAGACCTGCCTCGGCATTCATGGACAGTCGTTGTCCGAGCACGTGGTGCAGCCCCAGGCGCGCTCGCGGACCGACGACCGGTGAGGCGCTCAGATCGTCGTTGCTCCCGTCCAGCACCGGTCCGCCGCGCACTTCGGCGCCGACAGTGCCGAATAGGCGACCCACAATGGGAAGATGTGCCTGCTCCTGGGCCTGGGCCGGCGCCGGACCCAGTGGACCGACGAAGGCACAGATTCCCACCAGAAGGGCGGTTATAAAAAATTGGAATCGCTTTGATTTCACTCAGGAAACCAGGTGTAAGATGACATAACCGGCGCCGGAGATAATAAAGTCCAAGATGACGACGGCCAGACTGGCGTTGACCACGGCGGCGGTGGTCGCGCGGCCGACGCCGGCGCTCCCTCCAAAGACGTTGAGCCCTGCATGACAGGCGATAATCGGAATGGCCATCCCGTAGGCGACGGCCTTCGTAAGCCCCATCCACACGTCAAACCAGCCGATGAAGCTCATGTCCACGAAGGTACGGACGTTGAGCCCGAAGGAAAGCTGGGCGGTGATCGCGCCGGCGGTATAGGCGACGAGGACGGCGAAGATCGACAGCACGACGGTCATGATCGTGGTGGCGATAAATCGCGGCACCACAAGATAGTCGATGGGCTGAGCGGCCGACATTTCCAGGGCGTCGACCTGCTCGGTGACCACCATACTGCCGATCTGGGCCGCCATTCCCGTGGCCACCCGGGTGGCGAGCATCATCGCCGTAATCGTCGGCGCAAATTCGCGCAGCAATAGCTGCAAAAACAGTCCACCCAACATCTGGAGATCACCGGTGATCTGCTGGGCCTGATAGCCCGACTGGTAAATCAGGATCATCCCCAGAAAACCGAGGGTCACGGCGATAAAGATCACGGAGCGATTCCCAACCTCGTGGAGTTGCTCAAAGATCGCCTTCCACCGCGTCCGGCCGCGAACCATGTAGTAAAGCGTCAGCCCGAAGACGGCGAAAATGCCGCGTACCGTATCACCGATCTCGACAAATGGGCGCCCCAGAGAGGCGAGAAATTCTCGAAACGTGGTCGGCTCCCTCCGCGGATCCTCTGTTTTTGTGGAACCGGAGTCCATTGTCACTCGTTTCTCAATCCGGGTTAGAGGGTGCCGAAGGCGACGAAATAGTCGATGGCGAAAATCGCGATGGCGCTGCCGACGACGGAGGCGTTGACTGCCCGTCCCACGCCCACAGCGCCGCCGCGGGTGGCGAGGCCGAAATAACAGGAGATGACGGCGATGGCGAAGCCGAACATCACCGACTTGATAAGCCCGTGCCACAGATCATCGAGCAGCACGTAGGTGACGACACTCTGATAAAAGAGCATCATGTCGACGCCGAGCAATACCTGACTGGTGACGGCGCCGCCGATAAGTGCTGTGAAATTGCCGACGACGACGAGCAAAAACATCATCACGATCATCGCCAAAAAGCGCGGCATCACCAGATAGGCCACCGGGTCGATCGCCAGTGCCCGCAGAGCGTCGATCTGGTCGGTCACCTTCATCGTCCCCAGCTCGGCGGTGTTGTTGGCGCCGACGCGTCCCGAGAACATCAGACCGATCAAAATCGGGCCCACCTCTCGCAAAATCGCATATCCCGCGCCCCAGCCGAGCAGTCCATGAGCCTGGTATTGCTCGATATACAGCCCGCTCTGGATGACCATGATGGCGCCGACGAGCACGGCGGTGACGACGACGATGGGAAAGCTCTGCACACCGACCCGATACATACTGCGCCAGATCTCGGGCCCGTCGAAATTCCAATTCCAGGGCAGCAGATTTAGCATAATCTGCCACGTCAACAGGATCAGTCCTCCCGTGATATTCGCCCATTTCAGGGCTTTTTCGCCCAGAATCGAGAAGGGCAGTTGGAGTCGGGAGACCAGTCGATGCATAAGATCCGTCAAATCTCGAGTTCGTCGTCGCTATAACCCTGCCAGAATTTACTGACCACGGGAATCTCGCAAGCCTCGATCTCATCGTGGTCGCCCAGAAAGACCAGCTTGCCCTCTTCGAGCATGGCGAATCGATCGCAGATACTCTTTATCCCCTGGATGTCGTGGCTGATAGTCACCGATGTTACGCCACCCTCGACCTTCATCTTCTCCAGGAGAATGAAAATCTTTGAGCTCGTCACCGGGTCGAGCCCCGCCGTGGGATCGTCGTAGAATAAAATTGGCGGCCGCCGGATGACGGCCCGGGCGAAGCTGACTCGCTTTTTCATGCCGCCGCTGAGCTCGTTGGGAAATAGGTGGTCGATGCCGGGCAGGCTGATATCGATGAGGGCCTGTTTGACGCGCTCGTCGATCTCCTCATCGCTAAATCCCCCCTCCTGATGGAGCGGAAAGGCGATGTTTTCGCCGACATTCATAAAATCGAAGAGGGCGTAATTTTGAAAGAGCATGCCGATGCGAAAGCGCAGATCGGCGAGTTCCTGTGGCGTCAGCGAGTGGACGTCGACATCGTCGATAAAGACCTTTCCGCCGTCCGGGGAGACGAGGCCGCATACGATCTTCAATAGCAAAGACTTTCCGGAACCACCGGGGCCGATGAGCCCGACGTTCGAGCCCTCGGCGATGGTGAAGGAGACGTCCTCGAGGACAGGGCGTCCCTGGTGGTATTTGGTGATATTCTCGATGCGAATCATGACAGGTCGGCCAATTGTTGTCGGGCATCGTCGACGAGACTGCTGTAGGGATAATCTTCGACGAAGCGCTCCAGAGCGCGCCGATAGGAGCGATCTGAGCCCCGGAGCCGTTCGATCTGTACCAGGTGCCAGGCGGCGTCGTCGGTCTCGCGGTGATTGGGAAATGTCTTGACGTATTTCTTAAAGTGACGGGCCGCCGCGTCGTAGTCCTGGCGAAATAAAAACTCCACCATTCCCGCCTCATAGCGGGCATCGGCGGCGCGATGGGAATTATAGGTGCCGACGAAAAACGACCGGCTCGTCCGTCGGGCGATGATAGCAAAGGAGTCGATGGCAGCCTGCCAGCTCTGATGACGGGTGTAGATCTTACCCATCTGAAAGATCGCCTCATCGGTGGCACTGCACTCCTTACAGCGTCCGAAGGCCGAGCGATAGGATTTCAACGCCTCGTTTGGCTGCCCGAGTTCTTCGTCGAGCAGTAGACCGCGCTCCAGATAAAGCTGGGCTGCCATTCGATCATCCTCCAACTCGGCAGCCATCGCGCCCAGATCGTCGGCCAATTGGGCGGCGCGTCCAGCGCCAACTTCCTGGCGGATCAGAAATTGGAGGGCGAATTCGGCGCCCACCCAGGGTGGGGTTTCGGCAATCGTTTTATGCAAAAGCCTTCGGGCTTCGGCCTCGTCGCCATCGTGCTCGGCGGCGATTCGTCCCAGCTCGTACAGTGCCCGGCTGGCCGGGGCGTCATCGGTGCGTTCCTCCCAGATGGCTTCAAATCGGCTGCGCGCCGTCTCTATGTGGTCGGCGCGAAGTGCAAGGCGAGCGCGTTCGAATTGCGCTTCTCGGGCTCGGGCTTCCGATGGCGCTGTCTGGGCGAGTTCTTTGAGCCGCTGATCCGCTTCCTCATAATCGAGTCGGTGGACCTCGACAAAGTCATCCATCCACTCATAAGAGTCGGCTCGTTCCTCGGGGCCGGAGCTACACGCTATCATCGCTGCCACCACCAGAGTTAGCAGGGCTGTGCGATGGAGCTGTGATGGCCATTGAGGCCTGTAGGTTGGCGAACACACGATGAGTACTGCACCTATCAAAAGTGGTCGATGCGACGGTCCGATACTTTACTGATTTGCGGCGAAATGACCAGTCGAAGCACTGGGGCCTGTCGCTAATTCGCCTCCGGCCAGCCCGGTTCAGGGCGGGGTAGCTTGACGCCGGGGGGGGATTGGACTATTGATTCGCGCCCCGTCTGGCACGACTGTGTCGGTCGGAAATACGCTTCGCCCCCGAATCCCACCGGGATTCTCGTTCCGCTGTCCCAATTGGAGGCAAGAGCGACGAGGGGTTTTTTATTTCGTTCCCGTTTTCGGGAACACCTGTTTAAGGAGGCATATCGTGAAGGGATTGATCGGAAAAAAGATCGGAATGACTCAGGTATTCGACGAGGCGGGAAATCGCGTCCCCGTTACCGTCGTCGACGTCTCGTCCAATGTGGTGGTGCAGAAAAAAAGCGCCCACGGAAAGGACGGATACGCAGCGCTGAAACTGGGCTTCGGGAAAGTTAAAAAGCTCGAAAAAGAAGGAGAGGAACCAAAGTGGCGGCTTGCCAAACCGCGGGTCGGCGTCTTTAAAGCGGCCGGCATCGAGGAGCCGCGGCGTCACACGCGGGAGATTCGCATCTCGGAATCGGCTCTCGACGACTACGAGGTCGGTCAGGAGTTGGGCTGTGAGCTTTTTGAACTCGGCGATTGGGTTGATGTCACGGGAATTTCGAAGGGACGCGGGTTTTCCGGGGTCATGAAGCGGCACAATTTTGCCGGCTTTCCCGCCACCCACGGTACCCACAACTTTTATCGCCACGGCGGCGCGATCGGGATGTCCGCTGACCCGGCGCGTGTTCTGCGCGGGATGAAGATGCCCGGGCAATTCGGAAATCAGCGCGTCACAGTGCAAAATCTCGAGATTGCCGGTCGTATGGAAGAAGACGACGCCTTGTTGGTTAAGGGCGGAATCCCGGGAGCGAAGAACGGTATCGTTGTAATTCGAACGGCCGTAAAAAAGGCTGTCGCCTGAGGCGACGATGATCGATTGAGTCCAAAAAAACCCCGGCTGCTTGCCGGGGTTTTTGGGTTTTGCCGCGGGCCGAATTTGCCGGCGGGTGTAATTTGACATTATGGCCGGGGGAGGAGTATTCTCGTCGTTTGCGACACGACAGCGAAAGCCGAAGTTCGCCGCGAATCAAGGTCGGATGTTTTTCGTATTTTCGCTTCCACAGAGTCACCAGGTGGGCCCTCCCGTTCATGTCATCCAAGAAACTTCGAAAATACCTCGCGTATTATCGCAAAACCCTCAGCGAGGATCCGGAGAATATCGAAGCCCGCCTGCGTCTGGCGGCTTTGTTCCGAGAGATGGAACGCCCGTCGCATGCCATCGAGGAATACGGAACGGCGGCCAAACTTCTGGCCAGTGAAGGACTTCCGCTGGAGGCAATCGCCGCCTGTAAAGCAATTCTGGAGCTCGATCCTTCCCATAAAGAGACGCAATTTTTTCTGGCGAGACTCTACGCACAGGTCCCGGAAGCGACCGGGGATTCAGTGCGGGTTGCCCAGCCCGTTGAGGCCGACCAGGCGCGACGAGCTGCAGGGGCGGCATCGCCGACAGTGCGCGGCGACGCTGCGGCTGACTCGCCGGGGCGACTCGCGGAACGCGATCGAGATGCCATCACCCTCGATCGCCCCAAATCGAGTCCCGGACAGGGGGGCCAGGAGAGCGAGACGGTCACGGCGTCATTGCAGGAGCGAGCGTCCTCCGATTTTGAAGCTGCGATGGAGGGGCCGACACAGGAATTCGAGGCTCAAGATCGCGCCGAGGTTCGCAAACAGGGCCGCGATGAGTCCACGAAGATGCAGATGCCCGATCATCGCCAGGCGCTTCGCGAACAGTCGTCGACGGACGACGATCGCGAAACCATCGAACTCGGCGTCTTCGATATCGAGAGTCTGAAACTCGAGGAGCGAGAAACCGGACAGTGGCAGAATCTCGACTTTCTAGATGAGGTCGATGAGCCGGACACGGTCGAAGTCGAATTGGAGGAGCGCACAACAGCAGAATCGAACGGAGCGGCGGCGCCCGGTGCGGAGCGAGAATTTCGCGTCTCCGCGCTGCCGCAGATTCCACTCTTTAGCCAATTGCCGCGGCAGGTCTTCGTCGAAGTTCTGGACGCCATGGAGTTGGAGCTGCTCGATGCGGGTACCGAGATTTTAAGTCCCGGCGATCCCGTCGGCTGCCTCTACGTCATCGTCGCCGGTACGGTGCGCATCGAAAAAGACCTCATCGATGGCCGCTCCGTAAAATTAGATATCCTCGGCGAGGGACAGGTCTTCGGTGAGTTTCGGCTACTCACCGGCAAGGGGGGCTGGGCGCGAGTGGTCGCCGAAACCGATCTGGAATTGCTCGCCATTCGCGACGAAGTCGTCTACCAGATCGGACGCGAGTATCCGCAGTTATGGCAGGTGATGTGGAGCTTTTATTATCAGCGGATGCTCAACCACGCCATGGCCTCCAGTCCCATGTTCCGGATGCTCAATCGCGAGGAGCGCGAGTTGGTGGGGCGCCACTTCGAAATCGACGAAGTGCGGGCCGACGACACCTTCTTTGAGCGAGGGGAGGCCGTCGATACACTCTCACTTATCGTGCGCGGCTCCGTCCGCGTGGAGGTACCCGACGGCGATGGGGTTCGCCTCGTCGACACGCTGGAAGAAGGGGCATTCGTCGGCGTCAGTCCCTGCGCACAGGAGGTCTCGGCCACGGCGACAGCTCGGGCGCGCACCGACGTGGTCTACTACAAGATGCCGGGCACGATCTTTCGCGAGCTAATGTACGGGCTTCCCGACGTCGCCGATGCAGTCCGCGATCTGGTGCGCCGCCGTCAGGCGCGCACCCCGAGTCTGGCCGATGAGCCATCGGTGCCCGACCGGGTATAGTTGTCGAAAATATCGGGTGGGAAGAGCCGCGTTTATACATTTGCAGCTCGCGGTCTTAGCCGGCTTCGGCGGTGGCCGCCTGGTCGTGTTTCTGGCCCGTAAAAAACATCACGGCGCCGTGGGTCTCGAAGCGAACATCGTCGAAATAGGTGGCCCGTATCTGCTGTAGCAAATATTCCGGACAACGCAGCATGGGGTAGATTCCGTAGCGCTCATAGCGAATGACCACGGCGTCGGCGACGTCCGTCTTTGCCCGGACCAGGGCGCTGCCCGAGAAAAATCCCTCCTCTTCGAGGCAGCGATTAAACTCCGAGAGCGCTCCCTCACGGTCGGGAAAGCCATGTAGGCCATTGAGGCTCTGCAGGCTTCGCACCGTGCCGGTCTGCAAGGGCAGGTTGTGGTAGTCGGCACGGATGAGCTGGAAGTCTGCCGAGATATTCCGCAGACGTTTCTGGGCCTTAAAGAGCATATTCCAGGACTTGTCGATGCCGATGATCAACGCGTCGTGATGAGGAGCGACGACGGGCGCCAGGGCAACACCGGTGCCAATCGGAGCTTCCACGTAGACACCGCCCTGGGCTCGGCCCAGGGCGCGGTTTTCGTGATCGACGTAGCGAAGCGGGCTGCAGCGCCAGAAGGCGAGACTCATCACGGGCGCCACGAAGTCGTAGACGCCAGCGATGACATTTTCCAGCGTCTCCGTGCGATAGCTTCCCGGGTTGGGAGCCTCGTCGGGGGCCACGAGGTCGGGAATGCCTTCGACGATGGGAAAGCGGGTCCCACAGCCGTGGCATTCCAGATCTGGACGTCGTCGGCTGCCGAGGGTCAACTCGGTCTCTCCACAGGAGGTGCAGCACAGTTTTTCGAGTACTTCTGGGTGAATCATCGCCGCTCCAGCGAACGCTAAAATCGATTACCAGCCCTGATTGGCCTGTCTCGGGCCCTCGAGCAAATGAGGTCGAGCCATAACATAATCCGGTCCCGTCGGTCACGGTCTGTCATCGAGCGATTGGGTGACATTTTAGAGCGATGCCCGGCCGACTGGAGTCGCCCCTTTAACAACGGCGCTGATTTCATGTTCCCTCGGCGATCCGCTATGGTGGGCCTATGCTGGATAGAAGTTATCGCGAAGATATTGCGTTGCCGACGAATATAGGAGTCTCCCCATGGGCCAGGAATCGAGAATTCGGAGAAAGGCGCTGATCGCTATCAAGGCCGTCACCGCCGGCGCCGTGCTATTTGCCGGGGTCGCCTGTTCAGGTGAGGAGGAGGCCAACGATGTCGGCTTTAATATCACGGAGGCGGACGCGGCCACCGGCGATACCGAAAGCGATACAACGCCGGTTGCCGATGCTGATAGTGGAGCAGAATGCAATAGCGAGGAGTCCACTGGAGTCTGTCCCGAGATGTGCGATAGGGATAACGACGTCGACTGCTGCAACGACGACGGAATGTACGAGTGGTGGGACGGTGGCTGCCATGCCATGGCCGTGCCAGGACCCTTCGTTCCACCGAAGATGAGAGCGTAAATGATCGGGCTTCGAAAAAGCGCGCTCCTAGCCCAACCAGAGCTCGTAATTGAGGATTTCGGCGGCTCGTTTTAAGTCGCCGAGTAGCATCGCGTCGCTTAAGGGACGGTCGTCGATTGGGGAGCCCGGCAGCGCGCTGGTTGCTCGCTCATAGAGGGCGATGCTCGGTTGGTTGGCGTGCATTGACGACGGATAATAGATGCCGTCGATGGTTGGGAAGGCGTCGTAAAAGTGGCGCGACCAGGCCCGAGCTGATGCGCGGGGCCCGGTGTTAATCTTCATCGAGGCGCCGGCCCTTGTAGGCCAACTGCCGGTCAGGTCGAGAAGCCGGAGGGGGCGTTCGAAATCAAAGGTGGCGAGCCAGGGATCGCGGCGCCCCGTATGAATGGTGCGCGTGTCCTGAAAGACCTCGGCGAGGCAGGTCCTAATATTCGAAGCGCTGTAGAGGATGGCGCGCGATTTGTGTAGAGCCGACGGCTTTCGATGATGATCAAATCGGGCATTTGTGGGACCGTAGCTGCGAAAGCTATTCCAGTTCGTGGGGTGCTCTCCGCCGCGAAAGTAGATCCGTAGCCACAGCAAATCGGGTGCCACATTTCGAATCTGCGGACCCAGTTCTTTTAAGTTATCGACAGCAGTGGGGTTTCGGGGGAGTTTTGCCACCATACGAAAGGGGACCCGATATAAGGGGATAATCAAACCTGCTCAATACGGCGCCGCGACGCGTGGTTGACGGTGAGTCGCGTCCCGCCTGGCTTCTCAGCCGATGCGTTGGGCAATATCAACGATGGTGTCGACGGGATTTCCCGATCGCAGCCACTGCAGCGGTGTCAGCGGGCGCCCGTTAGTATCCTCCAGGTCCGGGCTGGGCGCTGTAAACCAGGCCTCGACCTCCAGGGGGGGCAGGCCGGGGTCCAATGCGCTGAGGACGTCAGTGATGCCCGGGATCAATCCATTGTCGTCAAATTGGAAGCGCGGAATCTTCCAGGCCCCGCTTTGCCTGGCCTTGAATCCATATAGTTTGGGCGGTGATGCGTTGAGGAGCTGTCGAACTCGGCTTTCGCCAACGCCTAATTTGCCGGCCGCCTGACGAGTCGAGAAGCTCGAGGCCACCAGATCGGAGTAACGGGCGATCGACAGGGCCACTGGATCCTGGTCTCCATCAAAGGGCTCGAAGGTCACGCCGGACGCCGCGAGGCGCTGATGCACTGACTCCGGCGGAAGAGGTCTTGAAGATTGCCGGCTGAGGTCGCGAAGGCGGTCGATTCGGTCGATGACGAGATTGAGAACTTCGGTCATCGTCATATCAATGCCGCGAGTATGAAGAAACTCGTGAATCGAGCCCTCGATGCCTCGATCGTGCAGTATTCTTTCGGCCAGTTCCTCGAGCTTTTCGTCCTCGTCGCGCTCTGGGTGGTCAGGCTGGGGAGTAGGCACTTTGTCCTCCTCTTGGCATGAACAATAGGCCCGCGTTGACGAGCCGTGGCTAACGAATCCTAACAGCGTTAGGGTTCGTTAATCAAACAATAAGCACGGCGCTATTTATTTCCCTGTAATTAAGCCGGGCAGGGCGACGTTGTCGGGAAGGTCACACCGTCGAGGAGTGAAATGCAGCGATTTTGGGGCTGATGAGCTGCAGTCGACGAGTCATGAAGAATCGGGTTAGAGCTGAAAGATCATAAATTCGAGAATATCCTGCATGTCGGCCGTTGAGGTCGCCGTGGTGTGAAACGACGTGTAGATAGCTCGTCCCTCGCCCGACGGGTCGGAGTAAACGGACATCAAAGGGGAATTTTCGATAACCTCTCCAGCCGTGGTTTCTGCGTCGCCCTGGATATGAACCTCGGTGGACGGTTCGACATCGACGGCGATCGTCCAAGCGGCCAATTCGAAGTATAATTCAGCCGTGGTGGCGCCGAGTACATTCTGCATCTCCGGGCTGAGCACCTCTGCCTGTAAATCGCCTGAGATCCCGACCTGAGGACCAGTGATGCCGTCGTCCTCGTTATAAAATTCAATGGCGTTAAGGGACTCCTGAATATAGGGCTGCGCCTGATCGGAGGCGTAGAGGCTATTTCCCCGTTCCACAAATTCGGCGATATTGGAGGCGACCTGATCCATGTCCACATCAAAGGTGCTGGCCTCCATATTGGACCAGGAGCCGCCGCATTCGACGAAGATGATGTCGTAGGTGAGCATCGCCGACAGATCGCTGAAAAACGCGGCTGCTTCCTCGCCATCCCAGGTGTCTTCGGTGATATAGTCAAAGTCGATTCCTATCCCCTCGAGCAATGTGCCCACGTCATCAAATTCACCGTGGATAATGGCGACCGATGTATCCCCTCCCTGCAGGCAAATTTGTGGTGCCATTCGGACTTCGTCCTCGTAGACGACGACGTCCGCTGAGGTGTCGAAGGAACCCGAGCTTACCGTGACGGTGTGTAGGCCGGCGGGGATCTCGGAGAAGTGGTAA
>SKQC01000004.1 GCA_007119175.1 Myxococcales bacterium
CGGAGGTGAGAAGTTGCTGGCACTCCACATAGCATTCGTCCATCTCCGCGTGGGGTGGGTTGACGGCACAAATTTCGGCGGAGTGCTGACAGACGTGTTCGCAGGAGCCCTCGTCGTAATTCTCTGTGGTGTTATTCGTCGTGGTGTTATTGGTCGTGGTGTTATTCGACGAGTTTGCCGAGGGGTGCTGAGTGCAGTTAACACAACTCCCCGGCGTGCCATCGCTGAGGTCGCAGAATTGATTGCCCGCGCAATCGCCGTCGGACAGACAGCCGATGGAGCAGGTCAACTCCTCGGAATTGCAAAATTGGCCGGCCTGGCAGGTATGACCGCCAATGAAGTCGCATTCCGTTGAGCCGTCGCGGTCGGGATCGCCGCATTCATCAGCGCTCTGATTATTTGATTGGTTGTTATTGGCGTTATTACTGCCATTGCCGTTATTGACATGAACGGGATCGTCGTCGTCGCCACAGGCGGCGACAAAGCAAACCAGAAGTAGTGCAATGGTCACGGTGAGGAATCGTTTTGTCTTAAATATCTGTTATTCTCCGTTAGAAGATTCGGTACCTGAATAGGTGTTGCTGAAGGTCAAATTTGTGCGAAGCTCTCCCCAGAGACGGACGCTTCTCCAGAAAATTCAAAGGAAAGTCAAATTTCTTCTGCCACCGCTGATTTCGCACCCACGTTGACGGTCTATTGGCCAGCAAGTACACGCTTAATTGGATTCACTGCATTTCGAGCCACGTCGGACGACGGAGATAAACAAAGATGCCTTTCGAAGCTTATCCGCTGGTGCAATATGCGCAGTATCTGGGAGTGCTGATTTTCGCCGGTGGCGCTCTTGCCACGGTGGCGGCCTCGGATCTGAAGATTCGCCAGCGCGCGGCCTATTTTGCGGCAGCCCCCGGGTTTTTGATGGCCTGGGGTGGGGGACATATCGCCACCGATTATCTGGAACACGAACTCTTCGATATCTGGCATGTGCTGGCGTTTTTGTCTCTGGTGGCATCGATGAACATCGTCCACTGGAGCGTGGCCAAAGAGGGACGAAAAAGCGGGGTCGTCTCGGTGAGCATTGCGCTCACTTTATGTGCCGCCGTGGTGTTGGCGACGTTCAAACCGTTTTGATTGGAGAGGCCTGATAATGCAATTTCCACCGATATCACTTCGCCATTTCGGGTGGGTGGAGGGCAGCTCATTGCTGGTCTTACTCTTTGTCGCAATGCCGCTTCGCTACCTCGGCGGGGTGGACGTGGCCGTACAGGTCGTGGGCATGGCTCACGGAATTCTATTTATGATCTTCGTCGCCTGGGTGGCCTGGGTCGCTCGCCGTCAGGGATGGACCATCGAAAAGACCGCCGGTGCCATGATGGCTTCGATCATTCCCTTCGGCCCATTCGTGGCCGATCTCGCCGAATAACGTTCTGCGGCGTTCAGCGTTCAAAGATAAACGGGTTTCTCTTGTTCTATAATGCAGCGATACTTCGTCGACTTGTCGGACTTATTGCATTGATCCTGTATCTTTTGAGCGGAATCTCTGTGGCCGCTGCTGCTGAAGACCGGGCCGACGTGAGCTGCACCGTGGAAGCGGTGGCAGGGGGCGTGGAGTGTCATAGTGACGGAGAACTTCGCTGGGAGGTGACTCATCCCTCATTATGGAGCGATAAGACAGCATATATTGAGGGGGCCGACGCGCCGGCTCCAGTGGGGCCGGTCATCGCCGACGGAAGTGCGTTTTACTCGGTATTCAACGATCTTTTGGAGGTGGCCGTTGAGGAGGGAATTATTGAGTCGAGAGCTCGTTTTCCGGCCGAAATCTCCGGTCTTCAGATCGGCGATGACGGGAAAATCCAGGTAAGCCTGGGGGGTACAGGGGGAGATAGAGCGCAGGGTGAGACGATCACGATTCCCGTTGAGCCCGGCTCGTCCGGGCCACCGCAAATGGCGTGGTCGCTGGAGAATCTCGCCGAGCGATTTTTGACGTCGAAAGATGCCGAGAGGCTCCTGGCGAGCGCGCTGGACAGTGAAGAGGCGGTGGAGCTTCTCGGCGAGGCGAGTCGCATAGATCCCACGAATCCATTTTTCTCACAGCTTCTGGGGACGGCCCTACAGGAAACAGGTGACGACAGAGGGGCGAAAAGAGCGTTTTCTCAGGCTGCCGAGTCTCCAGATGCATTATGGGAGGATTTACTTCGAGTCTCCGGGCTCCTGGAGGGGGCAGGGGCTCCCGAGGATGCGGAGCGGGCCTACCAATTAGGCATGGCCCAACTTGAACAACTCGGCATCAACGCCGAGCAAGTAGTGTCGCTACTGCCAATGGTCACCACTTTTTTGGGGTCTAGTGACGACTTTTCTCCACTGCTGGAAGCATTTCAGGCCGGTGATATGCAGGAAGTTCAGCGGCTGGCAATACGCATGGCCGATACCTTTCCCAACGTCGAGGGAAGCCACTGGAATTGGGAGGCATTGGCCCGATGGATGGCGGAAGAAGGGGCCGACGGTCTGGCTCGGGAGATGCAGCGGCTGGCTGATGAAAATAAAGAGGCCGCATTTGGTATCCTCGAGCAGGTCGTCACCGAGTTGGACTTGGCATTATTGGCGTTTGTGAGCATCGCGATCGCCTTATTGCTATTCAGCTTCTTGATCGGGATGAGGGGCGGTGTGGCTCGCAGGGAAGCCTATGACGGCGGTGATGAACGAAGTCTCTGGATTCCCCGGCTGCGAGTTCGCGACCTGATCGTCCCTGCAATTTTATTCGGTGTTCTCGCTGCCATTCCATATCACGTCAATACGCACGCCATGGTTGCCGAGGAATTCGCCAATATGCCCATCGCCAATTTGCAGGATGGAATGGCGTCGCCACAGACCGAAGAGTGGCTGATGAATATGGCAGATAATCCGGCCATTCATGAGCTTTTAGATTCCGTGCTTGCCGAGCGAGAGGCCCTCAAGGAGGGGCGCGAGCCTCCGGAGAGACAACCTGTGGTTCATCTTCTGGTCGACGCGGCCTACGAAAATGCCGAGCAGGCCCAGTGGGATTTGCTCCGGGCCGGACAGATGCCGGATATCGTCGCTGCGGTGAAGATGATCGACAGCGATCCGAGCGAATTTCAGGCTCCGGGAGGCACCTCGTTGGCCCTGCTGTTGATCCCCCTGGGTGGATTGCTGGTGGTGATGGTTCTGGGATCGATACTTGGGGCGCGCGCGCCAAAGGTGTGTGGCGGACTCTTGTTGGTCATTCCCGGTGGACCCCGGAGACTGGCACCGCTGGGGGCGCTCTTATTGCTGGCGCTGATCGCCTCATTGGCCGCCATGGCGGGATTGGATAACGTCATCGAGCAGATGGCGGCTGCCGAGGTCCATCGCCAATTCGGATTGCCGGAATTGCAGGAGTACACCGCATCTCCGTCGCGCGCCTGGGCGAAGATAACCGTTGCAGTGGTGGTGATTGTGCACGCCGCGATCGCGACCTGGGAGCGGCATAATAGCGAATCTCAGCCCGACTAATCTTTTCAGGAGCTCAATTTCGCGCGCAGCCCGCGGTAGCCGGCGTAGGTGAGAAAGGCGCCAATGCCGAGGTTGAATAGCGGCGCGGCGATGAGTCCGGCCTTTCCGAGCAACCCCAGGTCCTCGGAGCTGAGGAGGTAGCCAATATCTGCGGGGACGTCCATCAGACGCAGCGCACCGGCGACCAACACCCACTCCGGGTTGTCCACGGGGGCGGCGCCAGCGCGACCCTGCACGAAGGCGAAAAACAGCCATAAAAGACCGGTTCGCGCCAGAAATGATCGGGCCGCCGGCGGGTGAGTCCCACCGGCGTGGGGATGCATCAATTGAAGGTATGTCTCGGGAAAGACCAGCGCCGAGGTGCCCAATCCAATATCGAATAGCGACATTCCCACCAGGGGGATCGACGTCGACGCCAGGAGTTGCTCCGAAGCTTCTGCCTCGCGCTGTCGAAACCAGGGCAGGCTGTCGCGCAGGCCGTCTTTTAAAGAGCGGGGTTGCCAACCGAATTCATCGCGCATCTTTTGGCCGGAATAATACCGGGTCGTTCCCCGTCCCACCGCCAGGGCCTCTCGAATCTGGGCGCCCGATTTGCCGACGGCTGGAGCCAATCGCTCGGCGAGCGGCTCCATCAGATCGACCAGCCAGTCCGGAAGCTCTGTGCGGGGCTCCGGGATATTCGTCAGCTCCGACAGAGTGGCGAAAAACTCACCGGAGGAGGCCGGTGTGCCGCTGACGAGGTAGCGCTCGCCAACGTCGCCTTTTTCATAGGCGATGCGCAATGCGGTGGCGATATCGTCGACATGAGTAAACGTAAAACCGCTGTGCCGGTCGAGGTGGGCGACGGCGCGACCGGCCAGATGATGGCTGATGAGGTCGGCGATGGCGCTGGTATCGCCGGGTCCGTAGGGCATGGACACGATGGCATTAATGATGGGCGCCCCTTTGTCGATCTGGCGCTCGATTAGCTCGTGGGTCTCGAAGACCGTTCGCTCATAGACGGAGCGGAAATCGCCATCGTGCTCCTTCGACTCGTCGCAGATCTTACCCTTTGTATCGCCCAGTGAGGTGTCGGAGCCGCAGTAGAGGATTCGCGATACCTCGGCATAGTCGGCAGTCTGCAGGACATTGCGCGTACCCTGGACGTTGATCCGCCGCATCGGCCCCATATCACCGCCGAATTGGTGGGTGGCCGCCAGGTGAAAAATCCCATCGACATCGCTGAGGGCCCGGTGAATGGCCATGGAGTTGGCCAGCGAGCCCTCGATGAGCTCGGCGCCCCGTTCCGCCAGATCTGCGGCGTCGTCGGGAGAGCGCGTGAGTGCCTTGAGTTCGTAGCCCTCATCGAGGAGATGGTGGGCCAGACGACGGCCTACAAATCCAGTCGCTCCGGTGATCAATACTCTCTTCAAGCTGCCTCCCGATGGTGAGTTGCTGAGTCAAGGCGGGTATATCACGGAGTAGGCGGCCGTCGCAAAAAGGTCGATATGCGGTCAGGTTCTAAGGTTCGGGCTAGCAGCCCGAAAGGCGGCCAGGCTGGCCGCGGGCCCCAAACGCCAAAAAGTGCGGCCAGGCTGGCCGCGGACCCCAAACGCTAAAAGTGCGGCCAGGCTGGCCGCGGGCCCCCAACACGTAGATCAGGCGTTTATCACCGATCGTCGAGGCCGGTCATGTCGTTGCGGCTGAGCCAGAATAAGAGAACTAGACCGGGCAGTGCGGCGGCGGCAGTGGCTACGAAATAGGTGCCCCAGCCCAGCCATGCCACGGCGTAGCCGGCGCCGGTGGAGGTGGCGGTTTGTAGTGCGGAGGCGAGAGCGGTGAGGAGGGCATATTGGGTGGCCGTATATTTTTTGTGGCACAGAGCGCTAAGGTAGGCGACGAAGGCCGCCGTGCCCAATCCGCCGGAGAGATTCTGGACACCGATGGTGGCCGTCAATAACTGGACATCGTGACCGATAGACGCTTGAAGGGTGAACATCAGATTGGTGGCCATCTGCAATACACCGCCGACCCACAGGGCGCCGACGATGCCCAGTTGACGCACCAGAAGGCCGCCGACGAAGACGCCGATGATACTGGCCGCCAAACCCCAGCTCTGAGCGATATTGGCGATCACCGTATTTGAAAACTCCAGATCCGCCAGCAGGGGATTGACCATCGTGTCCGCCAGCGCATCGCCCAGCTTATATAGGACGACGAAACAGGCGATAAATAGCCAGCCCGGCCGGTCGGCGAAATTTCTAAATGGCCCGATGACGCCCTGCTTGAGGTGGGCGAGTTTTCCGTCCCCGTCGGACTCCAACGTCGGCCGATCCGGCTCGGCACACAGCACGGTGGTGATGAGGCCGACCAGCATCAGCAGGCTCATCGCCAGGTAGGTAAATTGCCAGTCGCCGCTCCACTGGGCGATATGCAGGGCGCCGGCGCTGGCGGTGAGCATTCCCACTCGATATCCGAATACGGCGGAGGCCGCCCCGGCGCCCTGTTCGTCGTCGTCGAGGCTCTCGATTCGATAGGCGTCGACGACCACATCCTGGCTGGCCGATAAAAAAGCCACCAAAAGAGCCGCCAGCGCGCACCCCATCGGCGCCGTGCCGGGATCGCTTATAGATAGCAGGGCGATGGCGGCGAGCAGACTTATCTGAAGCAGAAATAGCCAGCCCCGGCGCAGGCCGAGCAGCATGCCGAGGACCGGAACAGGGAGACGATCGACGAGAGGGGCCCACAGAAATTTCAGGCTGTAGGGAAGAGCGGTGGCCGCAAAGAGGCCCACACTCTCGATATCGAGCCCCTCTTCGAGAAGCCAGAAGGTCAATGTGCTGTACACCAAAAGCAGGGGCAGGCCGCTGGAGAAACCCAGAAAAAAGAGCACCACCATGCGCCGGTCGGCGTAGACCTCCAGTGATTTGATCCACGATTTCATGTGGGCATTGTGGATCAGTCCGTGGCGATTGGCGAATTTTGCTCCGTTTTAGCTAAATGACGAGGCGTTTAACTTCCTGGTTCGGTGAGAGACATAATTCGGTTTCGCGGGACGAGGAGAGGTATGGAGTCCAGATTAGAGGAAAAGGGAAGATCGTCGGCGATCCTCGCCGTGGGGTTGAGCGCAGGTGTGCTGGGCGTCGCCGCCGGTCTGCTGGCCATTTTCGTGGGCGGAGCGGGGTTGTTGATCACCGCCGAGGCCGGCGAGATTATCTGGCTCGGCATGGTGGCCGTCGTGTTGGGGATCACCGGATCCGTGGGAGCGCTGACGGCGTCGTCGAACCCTCGGTTGTCTGCGGTGGTGATGACCATCTCCGGGCTCGGCGGCTTCTTTGCGGTCACCGTCTTCTGGTTTCTGCCGGGCATACTCTTTGTGCTCGGGGCCTGGCTGGCCTGGAGTTCGCGGCAGCGCAGGCGTCCGGCGAGAGCTTAGCCAGCGACTGGTCGGGGCAACTCGGCGCTGCATCTATTCTGGGGAACTAAGATTTAGGGGATGCCTTTATGGACGATTCCGGCTTGCGAGGTGCCTCATTCGAGCACCACGACCGCTGACGCACTCCCCAAAAATCTTAACGCGCCGTTGTTCAGGCGCCCAAGAATAGACGACGGTCTGAGTTTCTCTTGACCGTCGGAGGCATTTCGATCTGGCACCGACCGCACGGGCAGAGTTGATATTTTGCGGAGAAGCGCGCAATCTGGATTGGACCGATCATTTAGCCTCCAATCCGACGAGTGCCACTATGAAAATTGCTCGATTTTTTATGCTATTTGCCACCGCTTCTCTGCTCGTTTTCGCAACGGGTTGCAGCAGCTCCGAGGTCGAAGTTTTAGAGTGCGAAGGGGATTGCTCCTGCGATGAGGACGAGCGCTCCTGTAGCTGTCACGGCGGCACGGATTGCGTCATCGACGGCGCCGAGGATATCACCTTTTATTGCGACGGAAATGCGGATTGCGATCTGGCCTGTGGCGCCGGTTGTCATGTCGTGTGTCCGGGCACGACGACCTGTGAGGCGATTTTAGGCCATCAGGGCAGTGCCGAATGCAAGGGTACGGCGAGCTGTGAATATACCTGCGAGGGCGATTGTACTATCGACTGCGGCAGCAACTCGACGTGCACCGTCAATTGCCACGAGGATTGTGAGCAGGATGGCGATGACTGTATCTGTTAGCCCGGATTATTCATGACTCGTCTACTGCGGCTCATCAGCCCCAAAATCGCTTCATTTCACTCCTCGACGATGCGCTGCATCGCCTGTGGGGCTCAATTTTGCGCTTTTGACGCTGATATTGCCTCGTTACGACGCCTCATGAATAATCCGGGCTAGCCCGGATTCGACGAAGACGTCGATGTAGATCTGGCGGTCGGCGGTGCCCCATCCGACCGCTCCCAGACGGCGGTCGCGGCCACCTTCCCCATGGGGAAGGAGAGCACTGGAGATTTTGATGAGCCGAGGTGGCTCAAGTCCATTCAGCATCTGATGCGGAGTTAAGAAGAGGCGATGAGCGAAGAAGCCGAATTACTCGATGTATATGCCTGGAATGTCAATGGCTTGAGGGCGGCGACGCGCAAGGGTTTTTGCGATTGGCTCCACGAGTCGGGCGCCGATATCGTGGGTGTTCAGGAGATCCGGGCCTTGCGCGAGCAATTGCCCAAAAAAGTCGCCGAGCCCGACGGGTTTTATACCCACTTTTTTCCGGCGCGGTCGAAAAAAGGTTATAGCGGCGTCGGCTTATTTTCGAAGATCGAGCCCGACGGCGTCGTCACCTCCGTCGACGAGGAGCGCTTCGATAGGGAGGGGCGAGTCCAATTGGCCCGCTTCGGCGAGCTGCAGATCGCCAATGTCTATTTCCCCAATGGCAGCGGCACGAACCGCGATCTGAGTCGAATCCCCTATAAACTCGATTTTTATGATCATCTTCGCGAGATGCTCCAGCCGGAGCTCGACAAAGGGGCGCCGATTTTGGTGATGGGCGATTTTAATACGGCCCACAGACCAATCGATCTGGCGCGCCCGAAGGCCAATGTGAAGACCAGTGGGTTTCGTCCCGAGGAACGGGCCTGTCTCGACGAGTGGTTCGACGCCGGCTGGGTCGATACATTCCGCCATTTTTGTGACG
>SKQC01000268.1 GCA_007119175.1 Myxococcales bacterium
CACCACCAGGTGGCCTGGCTTGCCGGGCGTTAGCACGCCGTAACTACCAGGCGGCCAGGCTGGCCGCGCGCCCCCCGACGGCGGTCTCCCACACAGCGAAAAAGCCCGCCGAAATCGGCGGGCTTTTTCGTTAGCGCAATTGACCTTGCTCAGCGCAGGGCAAAGGCCTGGTCGATGGCGTCGCGAATCAGGTCCATCTTCGCCACCAGGTCTTGCATCTGCTCAAGCCGGCGGTCGCGAATCGTGCGTCGCTGGGAGTAATCCGACGTTCCCGGCTCCGCGTCCTGATACCACTCCTCAGCTTCCACATAGCGCTCGGCAAGCTCGTTGGTGCGGTTGATCAGGCGGGCTCCAATGCTTCGGTCTTCCACGTTGGGCGCCCGATAGATTTGCTGAGTAATCGGGTGCACAAATTCGACGATATCGACCCCCTCTCCGAAGTCCTGCCACTCGTCCTGAGTGGTGGCGATCTTCACATAGTGGGTAAAGTCGACCTCGCGGTCCATATAGCTGGAGCTAAACATCAGCCCCAAAAACAGCATATTGATTTCATGGTTGAGCGATTGCGGAGTATAAATCCGCGGCACATCGCCCACGTCGTCTTCGACACCGAAGCCAAAGGTCACGGGATCGACGGGTTTGACATAGTCGAATTTCCCGCCGTTGAGCGCCGCCCCGAATTGCTGGTAGTCGCCGAGGATAATGCCGCTCATCAGCTCCAGCATCTCGTCTTTGAACAGCGTCCAATAAGACAGGTTCGTGGCCCGTTGGTCCGTAAAGAACGAGCTCTGCGAGAAGTCGGCGTTCATCATGAATAGCATCTGCACACCGACGAGCTTGTCGATAAAGGTACCGACGCGGTCAATACGGAACTCGTAGTCCGAGGAAAACCCGTAGTTATATAGATACCCCTCGCCGCGGCGGATATCGACATAATTGGCGCATCCTCCGTCATCGTTATGAAAACGGGCCGGCACATAGGTATTTTCCAGGTCGTAAAACCAGTGGGTGTCGATGTTCGTATTGTTGGCGTCGAAGGGACAGTATCGCCCCGGTTCCGGGGTGGCCAAAATCTCGTTGAAGAAGTTGAACCCGTCGATCGCCGCCTGCTGGAGGTCGTCGGTAAAGACACCGAGGTCGAACCAGCGATAGATCGAGAAGTACCGGAACGGCTCCTGAGAGACCTCGAAGGTATTAAATAAGCGGTTCTGAAAGCTGACCACGTTATCGTACATCCGGTCGATATTGTGCCGGCGATACCGCCAGAAGACCTGCAGTGCCCGGAAGGAGTCAAAGGAGTGATTGACCATCTCGCGCTGGTCACCGCCGTAAGCCCAGACTTTGCAGTCGAGGACGCGGCCCTGGAGATCGTCAGTACAAAAGTTGTAATCCACTGTCCGATCGATGACCGGCGGATTCTCAGCATCGAAATCGTAGGTGCTCCATCTTTCGGTATTGGATTCGATGCCGGCGCGTCGACGCTCCTTTGCTTCCTCGAGAGTGACGAATTCGCGCCCGTCCTGGATGATGTCGATACCCTTTACGTATGCATCGTCGTCGCCGGCAAATTCGTCGGCCATGACCAGGGGCAATTCGGTATAATTGCTGAGCATCAGCTCCGACGAGAAGTTCTGCGGCAATTGAACATCGTCGGCCCATTGCTCGACCATTCCGCCGTAGGCGAATTTGATGGCCGCTCGGTCATATTTGCCCATGCCGGCCATACGTCCCGTCAGATCGGCGCTGTAGTCCATGACACTGGCGAGTTTGAACTCCGCCTGGCTCAGGTAGTCCACACTTTCGTCGTCGATGATCTCCTGGACCATATCGCCCTGGATACTGTAGGCGTCCTCGCGGTTTAGCCGCCCTTCCTGCACGGCCCGCTCAATCTCCCAATATTCGTCATGGTAGTTGAGGGCATCAGCGTGCGCCGAGAAGTTGTGGCGAAGGCCGACGTTGTGACCGATTTCGTGGAGCTGGGTGCCGATAAAGACGCGATTCATAAAAAATTCAATGATGTCATCTCGCGACTTGCCGGCAAAATAATCGACGACTCCTTCGTAGGTGACCAGATTTTCCACAGCGCGATCGAGGCTGGTTCGGGTCATGATATTGCGCTCCGAGAGCAATCGATCGCGTGTCCGGTTGCGCTCCATCAGAATTTGCGGGGTATGAAGGTCGAGATATGCCTGGTGGAGCTGCTCGTCGCTAAACTCGTTTCCATGGCGCTCTCTCGCCATGGCCTCGACGATCATCTGCACCTCCATATCCGACATGACCAGGGCTTTTATTCTGGGAGTCTCCAGAAGCTCCACCATCTGCTCATCCATGGTCGTATTCTTCGAGGTCTGATAGGCGACGATATCGGCTTCCTGCCGGATGCGATCGGGACCGAAATTCAAGACGAAGGGATCGAGATCCCCGACATTGGGTCGCTCCTCGAAATTAGTGGCGCTGGCCTCCGCGGGATCGACACCGGCTCGCATCGATAACTCGCGCTGACCTTCCGGGGTCAATCCAAAGCGCTCGCTGTCGCGATCATTATTAAATAAGTCGTCGCGGATCTGAGTGCCGTAGATGATGTCATCTTCGCTCAACTCACCGTTGAAATACTGCACGAGGTCTGCGCCGTAGGTGGCGTTGGTGCGAATATGTTTACCGGCGTAGTTGGCGTTGGCGCGGATAATTTCGCCGGTCATCGGATCAGCGGCCGACGGGCCATAACCGGCCCAGGGGACGTGTTCTTCGATCCAGTTGAAGAAGCTGTAGCGAATATCGCCCATGCGCTCCCAGGTGAATTGCTCCTCGGCAAGGGGGCGGGTTTCCGTGGCGTATTCCAGATTGGCGCACAGATTGGTGCGAGCCTCATTCGACAAATCCCAAAGGGCAGCCTCCATGGCCTCGTCGCCACCGGGGGTGCCAATAAAGTCAGCGAAGATACCATCGACACTGTCGCGGTCTTCGCTATGAGCGCTTCCGTGCTCGTTATACCAATCGACGAGCGGTCCCGGGTGGCAGCTATTTTCCACGATTCGGAACATGTCGGTGTGGCCGTATTCGTCATAAAGCTTCTCATCGAGCGCCGCGTCATTCTCAAGGCCCATGCTCAAGATGACGGTGTCGCGAAAAACTTTGTTCCACTCCTCAGCGGTTTCCTGAGCGGCGTCGAACATAAATTTCGGATATTCGAGATTCAGATAAAACGTGATCGGCTTGGGAGTGCGATCGGGCTTTTCCAGCCGATTTCCATCCTCGTCGAACATGGACTGCCAGATATTCCAGCGCTGGGCATAATATCGGCGCTGATAATCGGAGGTTCCCACATATCGATCCCATTCCACGCGCTCGGTGCGGAAATAACCGAATCGGTCGAAATACTCGAAATTCGCCGGGCGACACTGGGCCTCGTAGCTTCGCCCCTGATCGTTGAGCATCCAGTCTTTGACTTCATCGTTACACTCGACCTCAACCCGACCCCCGAGTTCGCGATCGAAGATACTGGCGGTGAGCATCGCCTCGCCGCCGGGCGTGCCGTCACGAGTGAGTTCCTCGGTGTCGACGTAGTTCAGGGGCTCGTACGTCTCGACTTCGGGCACCCTCTTCATCGAGGTGCGAATCGAGAGACGGCCTCCATCACAGCTAAATAAAGTGTCCAACCCGTAGGCGTTGACACAGGCGGCTGGGTTGGGGTGGTAATAATAGTCGGTCACCGTATCGATAAATTCATCGCTGATACGAGTGCGGTTGGGATTGGCCTGCCGGTCGTCCTGCGGCATCTCATGGGCGACAGGAGAGAAGTCGCCAAGCTGTCCCTGAAACATCTGGAAGCCATCAACCATATTGGTCGCCCAGTTGACGCGCATATAATCGCGCTCATACCAGGGGCGGTCGCTCGTATCTTCGACAATGACGTTGCTCGGCTCTCCGGTGGAGGCGCTGTATTGGCGCTGCACATCGAAATGGCCTTCAATTGGAAAGGCGGCTACCACACCGGTACGGCGGGCGTCCTCTTCGTCGAACCCCTCATTTAGACCGTCGGCCAATTCCACGGTGGAATGGGCGTAGAGCACGTCTTCGGTGACGGTCCAGCGAATGCGCTTCAGTGCGCTTTCCAGGGCCGGAAAGGTCAGCCCTCCTTCCATTCCGCTGTCGACGACGGTCTGCTGCAGGTACCACTCGGCATCGGACATGAAGAGTTCTTTTTCGATCTTGTCGGCCTGAGTCCGGTCGATGTCATCGACCTGCTGAGCACAACCCCAGGTAAATCCGGCTGCGATCAGTACGACCAAGGTGGCCGATAGTCGCCAATTCGCGTGTGCGTTCATTCCAATTCTCCTCGTATTCGCCCTCGGTGAGATTCACCGACCAATTTCATTCTCGATGCCATTTATCATTCCGTCATCTCATTGAAGCAGAAACAGCTTTTGATGCCGGACCGATAATCGCGTCGTTTTGCCTTAATATCTGGGTACAAAGGAAGCGAAAGGGGGACGGAATGTCAAGCCGAAAGTTAGCGCAGACAGATCGCGTTTCGGAAACCAGGGCCGATGCATCGGAAGCTCAACCAGTCCCCCTGACAAGCATCGCGTAGTCAGGGGGGAGGCTAAAAGGCCTTCTAGAATGACGTCGGCGATCCGACTCAAGGGAAGCGTCTGCGGGGTTGACTCCCGGGCACCGGTGTTTCTTATTGGGATTGTCGCCTCGTCACCGCGGGGCACGACAAGCTCGAGAAGCACGGGAGGACCACGGGGAACGCCCCGCCTTTTATCGGATCTCCTGATTTGTGAAGGGCATCAGACGCTTGAATCACCACTGGATTTCCGCTACCTCGGGTCGTCGGCACATGCTTTGGCCGATGTAACACCTTGTTTTTTACGAGAGTTCGACATGTCGCTCGCTGAATGGACCATAATCTTTGCGATGTATTCGCAGCTAGCCGCCGGTGCTGAAGTAGACTGGCCCGATCCGGAAGTTCCGCCCACTCAAGAGACGGGGCTGGCCTCCTGGTATGGAGACGGATCGTGGCACGGAGATATCACGGCCAACGGCGAGACCTTCGATCCCTATGACTACACCTGCGCTCATCGAAGCCTGCCCTTTAATACGATGATCCTCATCGAAAACCGGGCCAATCGCCGACGCGTGTGGTGCCGCATCAACGACCGCGGACCCTACGGAATCACCACCGAAGACGGCACCTGGGATTATGTGGTCTCCAGTTCGCCCGACAAAAATTGGCGTGGAATTCTGGACATGTCCATCGCCACCGCCGAAGCTCTGGGAACCACGGAGGTCGGCCTGCAGAGCGTCCACATCCGATATTGGGATCGATCACTGGGATCGAGTTTTCACCTGGCGAGCCTCAACCCTTAACCCGGATTATTCATGACGCCTCATAACTAATCCGGGCTGACCCATGCGATTGATGATATTTGCACATCGCCCAGGAGATCGCCGGGTATTTTGCGGAGGCCGATTTTGGCGACGAAATCTCGTGACTAATCCGAGCTAAACGTATGAGAAACCCGTTCATCATCATCGCAGCGTCGATGGCCCTCGTTATATCGGGCTGTTCCACCGTTCAGAAATGGGTCGGCGATTCGGATTGCGACTGCGAGGTCGTGGAAAAATGTCCGGCACCGACCACTGACGAGATCGCCCGGGCCATCGTCACTCATCAAATCGACTATGCTTACGAACGAGCGTCGTCGGAAGGCGAGATCGCAGCCCATACCCTCGATAAAGAAGACGACCAGGATGGAGCTCGGCGCACCGAAGAGCTGGCCCTGGAGCCCATCGACCCCACCTTGGACGACGCGGCACTGAATTTTGATGACGACGACCATCGCGCCTCGTTTGAGGAGTCCAGTGGCCTACAGGTGCCGGAGGACGGAGAACTCTTTCGAGGCACTTTCGAGTCGCCGGATCGCTCCGCCGTCGCCGTTCACCGTCCGGGCGAATCGATCGACCTATACGCCGACGGTCAGAGTGTCGCCTCCCTGTCGATCGAGGAATTCGACGGCGAATCGATCCCGGACGATGCTTTTTCATTTCCCACCGGCGCCATTGACCTGGTGCGCGAGGGCACGGTCCAATTAAAGCTCATACATGCCGAGTCCGACGACGACGGAGTCGTGACCTATCACCTGGCGATCTACAAGATCATCGGCGATAAGATCGGCACTATTTTTCGAAAGCCCATCGCCACAAAGACACAAGACGGCACGGTTGATCCCTTTGGGGATCTGCGCTTTTTGCATGGTGTGGATCACCGGATCATCGAGTGGACCCCGCTCGACGACAACGGAGAGCCCCACGGGGAAGCGATTCGCTACGAGTGGAATCGCTGGGAGGGCGTTTATCGAATCCCCGAGCCCCCCCCGACGGCGCCCCCGGATCACCAGTCGTAGCTAGTTTCCGGACGGGAACAAACTTGCAGCGGGCGCGATCAGAGCCATTCGAGCTTGTCGATAATGCAAGGCGTGCGCTATGGTGGTTGTAGAATTCAATTCGCCTATTATTGGTCATTTTTCTCGCGGGAGGCCCCAGTGGTCTTTAACGTGCGCTGTTTCAAATGTGGTGAACCGGAGGTCCGCCTCGTATTGGGCGGACGAGCCATCATTCATGCCCGGTGTCACGGCTGTGAATCCAACCTCCTTGCCGAGGTGATGGAATTCGAACAGGAAGTGGCCGCCGGGGTAGCCGCGCGGAAGGCTGCAGAATCAAGCGACGATCCGATCACGCAGACCCTGCATCCCCCGCCACCGGAAACTCTCGAAGAAGAGAGCGTCCCGGCGAGTTAGCCCGGGTTAGCCCCCGGGGCCCGCGGCCAGCCTCGCCGCCTTAAGCTTTGGGACCCGCGGCCAGCCTCGCCGCCTTAAGCTTTGGGGCCCGCGGCCAGCCTGGCCGCTTTTAGCCGTTGGGGCCCGCGGCCAGCCTGGCCGCATTAGCCTTGCCGGGAAATCCCCCCCCTTAATTTAATTTCTTATTCGCCGTCTGCGTCGTCTTCTTCAGGCGATTCTGAGCTCTCAGGTCGCTTTGAGGTCTCACCGCGATCGACGACGACCTTTTCCCCGTCTGCATCCCAGCGAAGAAGCATGGTCGTCGAGCCCGAGCCATCCAATAGCTCTCGAGCCGCCGGCTCGATCAATAATCGATCGACGACGGCCTCTACCTCACGGGCCTTTCCGAGCCCCTGCACTCTCTTCGTGAGCTCATCTTCCAGCGGCTCAGTCAAGGTCAGGTCGATGTGATATTCGCGCTCCATATTGGTGATAAAGCGCTCCAAAATGGCGTCGAGCAATGCGAGAGCTCCTTTTTGAGCATTCGCCGACAGATCGACGAAGGAGACGACGCCGTCGACTCGCTCGCGCAACTTGGAGGCCAGCGTCGAATCATCGAGTTGCTCCAGAATCTCCCGGCCATCTTTCAGGGCGGAGGCCCCAAAGCCGATGGCCCCGGTCTTCGCCGACTCGTTGGTACTCACCGTGAGGATAAAAACGGCGTTCGTGGCGTCCGCTCGATGCCCACGGGTATCGCCGAGCTCTCCCTCTTCGATAAGGCGCAGCAGGCGATCTTGAATCCGGGGATGGGCGCGGTCGAAATCCTCGAGCAAGACGACACTACTGGGGCGCCGTCGAAGCGGCGTCACCAGCATATCCACATCTTCATAGCCCACATATCCGGGAGGAGAGCCGATGAGTCGACTCAGGGCGTGAGCCTCCTGGTAATCGGTCATATCGAGGCGAATCAGGGCCCGCTCATCGTAAAAAATCTCAGTGGCCAGCGCCTCGGCAGCCGTGGCCTTGCCGACGCCGGGAGGCCCGACGAAAGCAAGCGCTGACAGGGGCCGTGACTTGTCGACGTTTTTGAGGCGACTTGAGACCAAAATCCGGGCGACGCGCTCCATGGCCTCGTCCTGACCGACAATGGCCTCCCTCAGCCGCCGCTCCAGACCGACCCACCAGGTGATCTCGCCCGATAAAAGCCGTTCCAGCGGAATTGCGGTCTTCAAATGCACCTGCTCGGCGACGGCCATGCGGTCGACGACGGGCTTTGAGCGCTGCTCCTGATCTGTGCTGTCTGAGGAGATCGGATTTGCGCAGGAGATACAGGCATCCATGACCAGCTTTTTTGCCTTGTCCGGCAAGCGCTGCTCGGGAAGGTAATGGACGGATAATTCGATGGCGCTGTCGATGGCCTCGCGCGAGACATCGACGTCGTATTCCTCTTCGAGCTCCGGGGCCAGCGAGTCCAGGATATGGCGAACCAGTGATTCTTCGGGCTCTTCGACCTCGATGCGCTCAAAACGGCGCTTGAGAGCCGGGTCCTGTTCAAACCACCGGCGGTATTCGGCTTCCGTGGTGGCACCGACGACGGCGATCGTGCCCGAGGCCAATGCGCTCTTAAAATGATTCGGCACCTCCGCCGGCGTATTGCTTCCTGAGCGCGGTGAGAAGACGGCGTGAGCCTCATCGATAAATAAGATGACCTCCTGGCTGGCCTCTTCGATAAGGCTTTTAATGCGAGCCTCCAGGTCGCCGCGGTAGCTGGTTC
>SKQC01000146.1 GCA_007119175.1 Myxococcales bacterium
AAAGCGCGCCCGCAAGCGGGCCATTGAGGATGATGAGCCGAGTTGGCTGCACGTTCAGACCTATCGCTATTACGGCCACTCCATGACCGATCCGGCGCCCTATCGCGGCAAAGAGGAGGTCGCCGAGCAGCGCGACTTGCGCGATCCCATCGTCCGGCTTCGCGGCTGGATGATCGAAGAAGAGATTGTCAGTCAGGACGATATCGACGGCCTCGACGACGAGATGGACCAATTGGTCAAGGATGCGATCGAATTTTCCGACGATGCCGATTTCCCCGACGTGTCGGAGCTGACGACAAATGTCTACGTCGACTGGCCTTCTGAGATCGACTGAGATTGGCCGCGGCGGTGCGATTGCTATGTAAGTGAATGATTCTGTTGATGTGACGAGAGACCTAATGCGCGAAATAGCCTTTCGAGAAGCTCTCAACGAAGCCCTCGCTGAAGAGATGGAGCGAGATGAAGACGTCTTTCTCATCGGCGAGGAGGTCGCCGAATACAACGGCGCCTATAAGGTGAGCAAGGGATTGCTCGACCAATTTGGCGATCGCCGGGTTGTCGACACGCCGATTACGGAGGCCGGTTTTGCCGGCATTGGTGTCGGCGCCGCACTGGCGGGGCTGCGTCCGGTCGTGGAGATGATGACGTTCAATTTTGCGATCCTCGCTCTCGATCAGGTGATCAATCACGCGGCAAAGGCTCGCTATATGTCGGATGGCCAATTTACGGTGCCACTCGTCATTCGCGGAGCCGGTGGAGCCGGCGGCGCTCTCGCCGCCCAGCACTCGCAGTCACTCGAGGCTCAATACGCCCATGTGCCGGGTTTGAAGGTGATGATGCCCGCGACCCCAAAAGACGCCAAGGGAATGCTCAAGACGGCGATCCGCGACCCGGACCCGGTGATTTTTATTGAATCCGAGGTCCTCTACGGTCTCAACGGCGAGGTTCCCGAAGACGAGTATCTGATCCCCGTCGGAAAGGCAGATAAAAAACGAGAGGGTGACGATTGCACCGTCGTCTCCTGGAGCCGGGCGCTGCACTTTGCCAGTCAAGGTGCTGACAAGGTCGCCCAGGACGACGGCGTCGAGGTCGACCTCATCGATCTGCGCACGGTTCGCCCCTTTGATCGAGATATGATTAAAGAATCCGTAAAGCGGACAAATAGGGCGGTCGTCGTCGAGGAAGGCTGGCCATTCGCCTCGGTGGGCGCAAGCATTGCCGAGTGGATCTCTCGCGAACTCTTTGACTGGCTCGACGCGCCCGTCGAAAGGGTTCACCAGCGAGATATCCCGATGCCCTACGCTTTCAATCTCGAGACCGCATCGCTCCCGTCGGCCGACGGCATCGCCGACGCGATCCGCCGGGCGTGCTATATCGACGCATAAAAAACAACGTTGAACCGCAAAGGACGCAAAGGAAGACAAAGCGTTGAACCGCAAAGGACGCAAAGGAACACAAAGGTCTGGCCAGTGCCTCGATGCCGTTGTCGGGGCAGCACCAGAATACGGAGAAGCTGGTTTATGCCTCGGCATTAATTCCCGACTGTCCAATATTCCCCGGCCGGTTTAATGGGGTTGTTTGGTGTTTCTTTGCGTCCTTTGCGGTTCCAAACTTTGCGCTCTTTGCGGTTCCAAACTTTGCGGTTCCCGTCGTTTTTTTGTAGTTGTCCCCGAATATGACTCCAGATTTTTGAGGCACCAATGGCTGAAGTGATGGAAATGTTGGCTCTCAGTCCCACCATGGAAGAGGGCGTGCTCGCGGAGTGGCACAAAAGCGAGGGCGATGCCGTCGAAGAGGGCGAGGTGCTCGCCGATGTGGAGACCGACAAGGCCACCATGGAGATGGAGTCTTTTTTCTCCGGTGTGGTGTTGAAATTACTTGCCGAGGACGGGGCCACCGTAAGGGTCGGCGACCCCCTGGTGATCATCGGTGAGGAGGGCGAGGACGTCTCCGAGTTGGTCGAGGAACTCGACAGCGGGGAAGCCCCTTCCGAGCCGGCAGAAGAGCCTGAGGAGCCCGAGGAAGAAGCGCAGGAAGTGCAAGAAGTGCAAGAGTCGACCCGGGAGGGAGGTCGCCTAAAAGCCAGCCCACTGGCACGGCGTATTGCCGAGGACAAGGGGCTCAATCTCAGCGACATCAGTGGCTCCGGGCCCGGTGGTCGAATCATCAAACGCGACGTGGAGGCCGCCGAAAAGCCTGCCGAGAGACCGGCCGCCCGGGCGCCGTCGGCCGAACTTGCCGGCGTCGACGTCAGTTTTGTCCCCGGCGAGGCGACTCGACTCAGCCAGATGCGCAAGACGATCGCCCGACGTCTCGTCGAGGTCTGGCAGACCACTCCCCATTTTTATCTGACCCGCCAGATCGACATGGGCTCGCTGATGGAGCGGCGATCTGAGATCAATGACCAGCTCGCCGCAGCCGAATCGGGCGTCAAAATCTCGGTCAACGACCTCATCGTTAAGGCTGCGGCGTTGGCGTTGGCTGAATATCCGGCGATGAACGTCGCCTTTACCGACGAGGGACTCTATCACTTTGATGAGGTCAATATCGGCGTCGCCGTCGCCGTCGATGAGGGGCTGATTACGCCGACCGTCAGAGAGGCCGATAAAAAAACGGTGGGGACCATCGCCACGGAGATCCGCGAATTGGCCGGCCGCGCCCGAGAGGGTCGGCTGACTCCCGAGGAGTACAGCGCGCATACCTTCTCTATCAGCAATCTCGGGATGTACGATATCGACGAGTTTCTGGCTGTGATCAATCCGCCGGACGCCGCGATCTTGGCCTGTGGCTCCGTCAAGGACGTCCCAGTCGTCGAGGATGGCGAACTGGCCGTCGGTACACGAATGAAGGTCAGCCTCGCCTGTGACCACCGAGCTGTCGACGGGGCCGTCGGCGCCGAATTCCTCCAGGTCTTCGTGCGCTATCTGGAAAATCCGATGCTCATGTTCGTCTAAAAATACGACGAGCAGATCGCGTCCCTGTTTTTTGAAAGCGCCATCAGGCGCCCCACAAATTAGCATTCTACCGACATTACCTTGCCCGGGGTGTCTGCGACCTGCCATAATGCCCGCCTGCAATGAATAATCTTCGACTGCAAGGCGCACTATGAACGCCGCGGACCGCACTTCGATAAAACAGGCCGGCATTCGCCGCCTGCTCGCTGTCCTGTGCTGCATTGTCGTCTCCGTTGCCATCTGCGTACCCACGGCGCTCGCCCAGCAGTGGCAAGAGGCTTATCCCGGAGTGCGCTACCTCGCCGAGACACGGCCCGGGCCCGTGGAGGTCCGCGCTGCCGAAGTCGATCTCTGCGCTCCCGGCGTCAGCATGCGGGCGACAACGGATAGTGAGAAATGGCAAGCGACCTCCTCTTTTGGCTCCCATGTCGGCGCTGACGTGGCGATCAACGGGGATTTTTATACCTGGGATCCGTCGCTGGACGCGCTTGGGCTGGCCATGGGAAGTGGCGATCATTGGTCGGGCGATACTCAAAATTGGGGCTTCGTCGCCTTTGGCGCCGAAAATGTCGAGATTTCACCGCCCGGCGTTCACGTGCCCGATCCGCCGGGCTGGATGGAGGACGCCGTGGGCGGAAATATCATGGTCCTCACCGACGGCGTGACCACCAACGACCAGGGCAGTTTTTGCACCACCCGCCATCCGCGCACCGTGGTCGGTCTGTCGCAGGACGAGTCCACTTTTTATATGGTCGCCGTCGACGGACGGGCCCCCGGCACCAGCATTGGCATGACCTGTGCCGAGCTGGGCGACCTGATGCGCGATCTGGGCGCCCACGATGCGTTGAACCTCGACGGTGGGGGCTCGACTACGATGTGGCGCTCCGGGGTGGGGGTGGTCAATTCGCCCTCTGACGATGGCGGCGAGCGCACTGTCCTAAATCACCTCGCTGTACGTGCCGACGGCTCCGGCCCCGCCCACTCCTGTCCCGAGCAGGACTGGGATATCGATATCGACACCAATTTTCTCGACCTGGACGTGCTCAATACGGACGGCGACGGCGACCAATATCCCGACGTCTTTCCGGGGGACGAATTTCAGGCCGAAATTCTGGTGAGTAACCAGTCCAGCGGTGTCATCCGCGACGTCTGGGCCGGATATTGGTTTGAGCACCCCTACCTGGCGGGGATCGACGCCACGATTTATACGGACCACCCGGAATACGACCAGCAAACCTGGGTGGAAAATGATGCCAACGACGCTCCGGAAAACCCGGATGCCGGCGAGTACGGCCAGGACGGTCATCTCAATCTCTACGCCTTCAGCCCCGGCGAGACGAAACGAATCGTCGTCGATATGGAGGCTACGCAGTCGAGCATCGGCCACGTCGATCATCCGGATATCCGGGCCTGGGTGCACAATATCGAGGATATCTACGAGAGTCAGGAGGGCTTCTGGGACGAGCCGGACGACGTAAATCACGTCGGTGAGACGCTGCGCGCCTACTCGGAGCTCGATGTGTTGAGCCGCGACCACTGGCATTTTGCCGCGCCCGACGACGACCATTTCGAGGGTTGGCGGCGTTGTGACGGGGGCACTGACGGTCTGCACGTCGATACCGACGGCGAAGCCCTGGTTGTCGAGCCGGATGACGTGCTGAACTGCATAAATTCACCGGATTGGACCGGAGTCGATGCCGATGCGCTGGAGGAGCTGGTAATTGCCACGGGCCCGGGAGAAATCCCCGCTCAGTGGACTATCGAGTGGTCCGGCTCCGATGCTGGATTCCAGGACTTCGAGGTCGGTGATTCCTCAGGCGATGAGCCGTTGGTCTTTCCCCTCGGCAATATCGACGCGTGGACCGGAACGGTCGATGAATTTCGAATCGCCGTCGACGTCGATGAGGCGCTTGCGATCACCGACATTTATTTTCAATCCGGTGGGGAAACGACATCGCCCTATGCCGATGTGGCGGAATCGGCGCCGGCCACTCCCAGCGGAGATGCGGGAGGTGGCGACGATACGGGGACTGTGCCCGGAGGAACGGATTCCGGTGGCTCTGATTCCGATGATTCCGACGCCGGGACTGTCGACGCCGGTGAGGGGGATAATGGACTCGGCGGCGATGATGAGCTCGACTCGAGAAGCCGCTGTGCATCCGTGGCCGCCAGCCCGGGGCCCGGATTGGTGGTGATCGTGATGTTGTTGGGAGGACTTGTCGGCCTGCGCCGAATACCGGCGCAACGTCGATAATTATTTTTCGCTTATCGACAGGTCGCCTGGGGGCATTCACCGCTAATTTCACTATAATTCGGCATATACCGGGCCATTTCCAGCGAGGCCTCGCATTGGGCACGGGCCGTCTGACGGGCCGCCTGGGCGTCGTTATGAGCTCCCCAGCCGCAGATTAGATCGTCGGGTGCTCCATCGCAGATCGCGCTTCCGTCGTCGTTGATCGGACAGATGCGCACGCAGGAAAAACAGGCCTGTCGTTCCTCCGGCAGGTCGTCGGGAGGGGCGATGTCTTCGGGAGGTGCGATGTCGTCTTCGGGGGGCTTTTGCGTGGTGTCACCGACCATTCCCGTGGCGTCGGCGGGAACGGCTTCGGCGGGCAGGGCGTGGCGAAATAGGGCGTCATCGTCATCGACGGGGGGAGCGCCAATAAAGGTCTCCTCATCGTCGGTTGGTTCCGGTGACGACGAGCAGCCGATCTGTGCGGCGATAAGCCCCAGAAGACACGCCACAGTGGCAATGATGGTTCGATTGTGGCTCATCATCGGCTCAGTGTTTCCGTTGTGTCGGGACATCGCGAAATGCCCACAGGTGGCTGGCCGTAAAATTAATGGCCATCCCGCAGCCGATGCCCGTGAGGACTCCCAGCATTGGGGCCAATTCGTATTCCAGGAGCACCGGCTCCATCGTTGACCACAACAATGTCAGACTCAGCCACGCTGTCAAAATCTGTACCGCCCCCGCTCCCGATGCCGTCACATAATATTTTCCCAATCGATGCCACCAGTCGCGCAGCCGTCCCTTGCTCCGGTCGCCCCAGGTCCACCAGTCATTTAGAAGAAAATTGGTGAATACGCTGACCACGAACCCCGCTGCGTTGGCGATGACGAAGAGAAAATCTCCGGCGATCACCGGCGCCAGAGCGACGTGGAAGACGACGCTGAATACCACCAAATTGACCACCACACCGGTGAGTCCGACGCTGCCGAATTTCAGCAGCCGCCCCTGGTTATTGCGCAACCAGCCAATGGCCGTCGTCGATTCGAGTTGTTCCAGGGGCTCGGTGGCCATCGAGATACCGAAGAGATGGGACGCTACTGCAAAACCGGAATAATTCCGGCTGTTTCCGACGGGCCCACTCTACAGGTGACGCGGGGGGCATTCAATTGTCGACAAAAATGGTCCGATATGGACCGAGACTTTGAAAGCCTAGCTTTTCGTAAACTCGGATCGCAGAGGCGTTGGATCGATTGACGTAGAGAGTCAGCCTGGGAAGCCCCTCGTCGAAGAGAATCGAACACACATCACACATGGCGCGAGTGGCGATGCCCTGGTTTCGAAATTGGGGCGCTGTGTAGACGCCGGAGATCTGAGCTCCCTCAGAGCAACGCGTCGAGATGTCGGCCTTAAATAAAAGACGGCGCTGGTTGTCGAACCAGGCGAAGGTGCGGCCATTTTCGATTCGATAGCGCACATGACGGCGAAATGCCGAGGCGTCGCGGGCCAGCGGATCTTCGAGGGTCTCCTCGCGGTGCATTTTGACGCTGGCCAAAAAGATGGGGTCCAGCTCTGCGAGGCGGGCGCGGCGAATTGCCGAAGGACGTGTCGGCTCGGGGTGATAATCGTCTTCTAAGAGCCGGTATAATGTCTGATGTTGAATAAGCCGTGCGTCCACGGCAAATTCGTCGTCCGTGGTATAGGCCTCCCAGAATGGCTCCACGTATTGAGCCCGGGAGACGACGTGCAAAAAACGGGTCTGCCGATGGCGGAAAAAATGGCCGAATCCGCGGGCGAATTCGGTGTCGCGAACATCGAGCATTAGAAGTCGCTTGGAGATGTCGAGGGCCACCGCACATAGCCGGTCGCGGCCGTCGAACCATCCCCAGAAGGCGAATTGCTCGGGGCGATGAGACTCGATTCCCCGGTTTTCCAGCCAGGAGATCGCAAAGAGATTGGCGTCGACATCGTCCAGCAAATACTGGCGCAGTCGGCGCTGATGTCGGTTGCGCAGCTTCTTGGGTGCGTCGGAGCTGAGATGCTTGAGATGTGAGATGGCCATGGCGCCCCTCGCGGAGAGCAAATCCCGTGGACTGTTCGACAAGGAAGGTAACCAGTACGGACGGCCAGAGAAGGGCGCCGGCATTATTCCCTTAAAAAGGGCGGCTTTCCGAAAGGGAATTAACCCAGTTTTTTCATGAGTCGCAGTCGACGAATCATGAATAATTCCAGTCAAAAGCCGCTGCTAAAGGGATCATCGTCGAGCTCGAGGTCGATGCTCGGGCCGTCATCCTCCGGCTCCGGCTCCGCCTGCTGCGACGGCGATGGACTCGGCTGCGGGCGCGGTCGCGGACGTGGGCGCGGACGCGGCGACGAGGTTTCTTCTTCCTCTTCTTCTGGAATCGCCTGAAATCCAAGCTCTACGACGCTCGTCTGGGTCTCCGCCGGGCTGAACGTGGTCTTGGTATAGGTCGTGGTGTCCACCTCGTAGCCGTCGGGTAGCACGACAAATGCCACGGCCGCCGTGGCGATCACTGCCACCACCAAGCCCCCGAGCAGAGCGATAAGTCCCGCATTTGATTTCGGTTGAACCGGCTCGACCGGCTGACTTCCCGTGGCCGTCTGCTGATGATGTTGGGCATGGGGGTGAGCGGCTTGTTGGTGGGCCGGATGCTGGGCCTCTGGTGGGCGTTGGTGTTGTGCGTGCTGTTGCTGCTGCTGAGGCTGTTGTTGCTGAGGTTGTGGCTCTTCTTCTTTTTCCTCTTCCGGCGGCGTCCACTCTCCGCTGGCGATGAGTTCTTCGCGGCGCAGAGCTTCCATTTTTTGAGTGCGCCGCTTTTCGACCTTCTGGAGGCGCTCTTTTTCGGCGGTCAGTCGCGCCGCGGCCTCCGCTCGTTTGCGGGCTTCCTCTTCTTCTTTTTGCCGCTTCTCCTCTTCTTCTCGGGCGCGAATCTCGGCCTGGATTCGCTCCTGTTCTTGTTCGGCCTCCGTGGCGGTCTCATCTAAAATCCCGGCTAATAGATCACCGGCGTCGTCATCACTGGCCCACTTTTGATCATCCACGATATGTCCTCATTTTGGTCTCAGGGAAAACCGACCATCATCCAGGTGAGATCACCTCTTATTCGTCTCCTGCCGCTATGCATTATAGGTACATGGCGGCGAACCGACAACCAGACGATCGGGAAAGCCCATTTTGCCGGCTTGCCACGGGTAAATCGGCTCGATATAAAGCGGCGCGTGAATTATTTTCTCTCTTCCCCTCGTTACGTATAGGTGATGCAG